>CAYYOE010000063.1:13857-14045 GCA_964473055.1 uncultured Rhodobacterales bacterium
GGGCCGCAGGCCCTTGGGGGGCAGCGCCCCCCCCCTGCGCCCCCCTGCGCCCCGGCCGCGATCAGAGCGAGGTTACCCAGAGGATCAGCGCGTCCTCGTCCGAGGTCGAGATCACGTTGTGGCCCATGGTGGCGTCATAATAGGCGCTGTCGCCGCGCCGCATGTCGACGGCTTCGTAGAATTCGGTG
>CAYYOE010000064.1:0-13837 GCA_964473055.1 uncultured Rhodobacterales bacterium
GGATGCCGGGGCTGAAGCGGTTGCAGCGCGCCTCGGTCGACATGGACCGCGCGACCAAGCAGGGCGGCATCGGCGGTGCCCTGGGCCGCGCATGGGCGGGAACCCGGGCAGCGATGGCCTTCCTGTCGCTCTATACGATCCCGGCGAAGAAGCATCGCGTGCCGGAAAGCACGCGGCTGGAGCCCGCCTACTGAGAAGCCGCGGTGGGCTGTCTGCCCCCCGCACCCCCCGAGGATACTTGGACCATATCGAAGGAGACGGCGTGGCAAACCCCTGGATCGCGGCAGCGGCGGCCCTGTTCGTCTGGTGGTTCTCCACCGGGGCGATCCTGTGGGTCGTGAAGCGGTCGGACCGGCGGGGCGGGCACCGGGCCTCGGTCGTCTGGGGGGTGCCGGTGCTTGCGGGCGGTGTCGCGGCGCTGGGGTGGAGCCTGTCGGTGCCGGGCGTCTGGGGCGTCTATGTGGCGTTTCTTGCGGCGCTGACCATCTGGGGATGGATCGAGCTGGCGTTCCTGGCCGGTGTCGTGACCGGGCCGAACCGGGCGCCCTGTCCGCCCGGCACGACCGAGTGGGAACGGTTCCTGCGCGCCTGGGGGACCGTGGCGCATCACGAGGTGCTCTTGCTGCTGTCGGTCGTGGCGATCGGCGTGGCGTCGCAGGGGGCGGCCAATCCGTTCGGGTTCTATACCTTCGCGCTGCTCTATGGTGCGCGGATCTCGGCCAAGCTGAACCTGTTCTTCGGTGTACCCAAGATCAATGTCGATTTCCTGCCGCTGCCGCTGTTCCACCTGCCCAGCCACTTTCGCATCGCGCGGATGAACTGGCTGTTCCCGCTGTCGGTGACGGCACTGACCTTCACCGTTGCCTGCTGGCTGGAACGGCTGTGGGCGGCGGAGACCCCCGGCGCGGTCGTGGGCTTTGCCCTGCTGGCCGCGTTGACGGCGCTGGCGACGCTGGAGCACTGGCTGATGGTGCTGCCGCTGCCGGACGAGAAACTCTGGCGCTGGGCCATGCCGCCCGCGCCCAAATCCCAAGCCAAGACAAGACTGAGCGAGGATGCCCATGGACTTTGACGCCCATTTCCGGTCGGAACTCGACGCCCTGAAGGCCGAGGGCAACTATCGCATCTTTGCCGAACTCGAACGCCGCTGCGGCGCGTTTCCCCGGGCCGCGAACCACACGGGCGACGGGCTGGACGAGGTGACGGTCTGGTGTTCGAACGATTACCTCGGGATGGGGCAGCACCCCGCCGTGACAAGTGCCATGAAGGAGGCCGTCGACACCTGCGGCGCAGGGGCTGGCGGCACGCGCAACATCTCGGGCAACAACCACCACCACCTGGTGCTGGAGCGCGAACTGGCCGACCTGCACGGCAAGGAGGCGGCCCTGCTGTTCACCAGCGGTTATGTGTCGAACTGGGCGGCGCTGTCCACACTGGGGTCGCGGATCCCGGGCGCGGTGATCCTGTCGGACGCGGGCAACCATGCGTCGATGATCGAGGGCATCCGCCACAGCCGCGCCGACAAGGTGATCTGGAAGCATAACGACTGGCGCGACCTCGACCGCAAGATGCGCGCCGTGGGCGACCGCCCCAAGATCGTGGCCTTCGAAAGCGTCTACTCCATGGACGGCGACATCGCCCCCATCCGCGAGATCGTCGAGGTCTGCGAGGCGCATGGCGCGATGTCCTACATCGACGAGGTGCATGCGGTGGGCATGTACGGTCCGCGTGGTGGCGGCGTGTCCGAACGCGAAGGGCTGGCGCACCGGATCGACCTGATCGAGGGCACGCTGGGCAAGGCGTTCGGCGTGGTCGGCGGCTATATCACGGGTTCGGTCGCGCTGTGCGATTTCATCCGGTCGTTCGCGTCGGGATTCATTTTCACCACGGCCCTGCCGCCCGCAGTGGCAGCAGCGGCCACCGCCAGTATCCGGCACCTGAAGGAATCGGACGCGGAGCGTCAGGCGCAGCGCGACCGGGTGGCGCTCTTGCGGGCCCGTCTGGACCGGCTGGGGATCCCGCACCTTGAAAACGACAGCCATATCATCCCGGTCATGATCAAGGACCCGGTGAAGTGCCGCATGATATCGGATATCCTGATGCGCGACTGGGGCATCTACGTGCAGCCGATCAACTATCCCACCGTGCCGAAAGGCACGGAGCGGCTGCGCATCACGCCCTCGCCCCTGCACACGGATGCGGATATCGAGCACCTCGTGACGGCGCTTGCGGACCTGTGGCGACACTGTGCCCTGGCGCATGCTGTTGCATAGCAAGGACGACAATGGCCTCTTTACGCGCAGGGAATCGGCGTTAGGTTCCGCACCGGACAATCAAGGGAGACGTCCATGAAATTTCGTATTTCCGCCGTGGCACTGGCTGCACTCGCGGTCGCGCCCGCTGCCTTTGCCGAGGGCGACCCCGCCAGCGGCGAGGCTGTCTTTGGCCGTGTCTGCGTTCAGTGCCACCATGTGATCAATGACGACGGAGACCTGCTTGCGGGCCGCGCCAACGTGCGCACCGGTCCGAATTTGTACGCCGTCGTCGGGCGGCAGGCCGGGTCGGTGGACGGGTTCCGCTACGGCCCGTCGATCGTCGAGGCCGGGAATGGCGGGCTGATCTGGGACGAGGAATCGCTCGTCGGCTACATCCCGCGCGCAACGGACTTTCTGAAGGAAGTCACCGGAAACGCCCGCGCCCGTGGCAACATGGCGAACCAGCGCGTGTCGGAAGACGAGGCGCGCGACATCGTCGCCTATCTCGTGTCGCTGGCCCCGGCCGGCGAGGATGAAGAAGCTCCGGCTACGAACTGAGCGATCGCCTCGGACACATGACGCATCGGCCGCCCCCGGGCGGCCGTTTGCCGTTCATGCGGCGGCTGGCTGTCGAAGGTGGACGCGGACGGCTTCGGCGATGACCTGCGGGGCCTCCTCGTGGGCAAGGTGGCCCAGGCCGGGCAGGACACGCAGCCTTGCCCCGGGAATCCGCGCGGCAGCATCGACCGAGACCTCGATGGGCACGGTTCCGTCGTTCTCTCCCGCAAGCAGCAGGACGCGCGAGCGGGTCAGCGGCAGGCGGCTGACCAACCCCTTGAGGTTCCATTCCGACATCATGGCCAGAACACCGTCCACATGCCGCGAGTCTGCGACCAGCCGCCGGTAGAGCGTCAGCCCTTCGTCATCCAGCCGCGAGCCGGTCGTTGCGAGCAGGTCGCGCACACGGTCGGGGCTGGATGACATGCGCGACACCATCAACGGCGTCAGCGGGTTCAGGGCCAGCAGCTTCGCCATCATTGGAAAGGCCCAGCCGGCCAACCCGCCGAACTCGGCCAGGGCGCCGTTCACGGTGACGACGGGTGGGGGCGTGGGCAGGGATTCGGCCAGCCGCAGGGCCAGGGCGGCGCCAGCCGAATGGCCCAGGATCAGGTCGGGGCGCCAGCCTTCCTGTTCGAGCAAGGTGTCCAGGTCCTGTGCCATCGGGTCCAGCCCTGCGCGGCGGCGGCTGTGCAGGGTAGAGAAGCCCTGTCCCGGCAGGTCCACCGCGACCACGCGATGATCCGCGGCCAGCAGCGGGAACAGGTGGCGAAAGCTCTGCGTCGCGCCGCCCGCCCCGTGCAACAGCAGAACCGTCGGCCCATCGCCCGCAACTTGCACATGCCAGTCGTGCGGGCGCGCGCGAACGATGCGCGAGGCCGCGCGCATGGGCCAGTCGGGCGGGGGCTGCCGCGCGGCCATGTCAGCCTGCCAGTGCCGCCGAGACGGCGGCAGAGAGGCGCCCGGCATCGGCGCGCGGCAGGGCCAGGTAGGTGGCGTCCATCGTCGCAGCGAGGGATTTCAGGGTCTGTTCGGGCCGGCTTCCGGTGTCGATCACCAGCGACGGCGTGCCTGTCGACCGCACAAGCCGGGCCAGTTGGGCGGCGTCCTCGGCGGCGCGGCTGCGGTCCGCGTGGCCATCCAGCGCGATGTTCGCGCGCCCGTCGGTCAGCACCGCGATGGCCGGCGTCAGACCATGCGACCGGGCAAGACCCACCATCTGGAACGCGGCGCGCAAGCCTGCGGCCAGTGGCGTGCCGCCGCCGCCGGGCAGTTGCGCCAGGCGGCGCTTGGTCTGCACCAGCGACCGGGTGGGCGGCAGCAGCACCTCGGCCCCCGTGCCGCGGAAGGCGACCAGCGCCACATGGTCGCGGCGGGCGTAGGCCTCGGCCAGCAGCAGTTCCACCGCGCCCTTGGCTTCGGCCATGCGGGCCATGGCGGCGGACCCCGACGCATCGACGGCAAAGATCAGCAGGCGGTCCGACCGGTCCTGGTAGCGGCGGATGCGCAGGTCGCCCGCGCGGACGTGCAGGGTCTGGGCTTGCAGGGCCTGTGCCCGGCGTAGGGGCTGCCAGGGGGCGGCGGCGCGCAGGGTGGCCACAAGGTCGATCCGCGCGCCGCTGCCGGGGCGGCCCGGGCGCGATGGCAGGGGGCGACCGCGCCGGTTGCCCTTGCGCAGTGCGCCCGCACCCGACCCCGACCGCTGCACGCGCGCGGCGCGGGCGGCCGCCAGCTGGTCCAGCAGGCCGGGCGGCAGGGCGGCGCGCACGGCTTCCAGCAGCACCTCGGACGGCAAGTCCAGCCCATCCTCGCCACCGTCCGGGGCATCGCCCGGATCGTCAGTCCGGTCCGGTGGTGTGGGATCGTCCTGCGCCTCGGGCGGGGGTGCGCCGCGATGCGCCAGCGTCAGAGCGACAGCCAGCGCCAGATCGTCGGGTTCGACCCTGTCCCGGCCGAACAGCGCTGCCGACGCGCGGGCAGCCGCCAGGGCGAACAGGGGGGCACGCAGGGATGCGACTCCCAGCCAGGCGGCGGTGCCGACAAGATCGGTCAGCGCGTCGTCCGGCACGGTGACTTGGGGCAGCCGCGCGCGGGCTTCCTCCAGCAGGGCGGTGCGATCTTCGGCGGGCTCGGTATCGGCGCATGCGATGCCGTCGAGGTCGGCGAACAGGCCCAGCCGGTCGCACAGCGCCGCGGGCGGCGCTTCGTCGTCGCATCCTTCGTCCAGCGCGACAAGGCAATGGTGGCCCGCATCCAGCGCCCCGGCCAGCCGGGCGGCCAAGCCCGCGGGGCAGCGTTCCGCCATGGGCAGGACAAGTGCGGCCGGCATCGCCAACAGACCCTTTGCCTGCACCACCCGGCCTGCGCTCAGCGTCGCGGCGATGTCGACGCCCCCGAACAGCTGTTCATCGGAAATCGTCGCGGGCACCTTGCGCCGGGGCAGGGGCAGTTCTGCCAACCCCTCCACCACCCGGTCCCGCGCCGGACCGGCCCGCCCGCGCAGCCAGATGCCGCCCAGTCCCTCTGGGTCGACCGCCAGCAGCGTCAGCGCAAGCGTTGCCCGCGCGAAGGGGGGCAGGGAATGGGTCAGGTCAGCACCTCGTCCACCACGCGGTCGACACGGGCGGTGCTGCCCGCCTCGTCCAGCGGATCGCGGCGCAGGCGATGGCGCAGCGACAGGGCCGCGACGCGGCGCAGGTGGTCGCGTTCCAGCCGCGCCGCGCCTTCATAGGCGGCCAGCGCGCGGCCCGCCCGCAGCAGCGTCAACTCGCCCCGCAGCCCGTCGGACCCCAGCGCCAGGCACAGTTCGGCGCAGTCGTGCAACGCAGCCTCTGGCGTCTTGACCCGGTCCAGCCGGTCACGGGCATCGAGGATGCGCTTGCGCAGCTTGGCATCCTCTTTCCGCCACTTCCGCATGAAGCTGTCATGCGCTGTCTCGTAGGCATCCCGGCGGCGGATCACCTCGACCCGCAGCGCGATGTCGCGGGGGCTGGCGACCTCGACCGACAGGCCGAACCGGTCCAGCAGTTGCGGGCGCAACTCGCCCTCTTCCGGGTTGCCCGATCCCACCAGCACAAACCGCGCCGGGTGGCGGATCGACAGGCCTTCGCGTTCGACCACGTTCTCACCCGATGCGGCGACGTCCAGCAGCAGGTCGACGATGTGATCCTCGAGCAGGTTCACCTCGTCGATGTACAGATACCCACGGTTCGCGCGCGCCAAGAGGCCGGGCTCGAACGCCTTTTCGCCGCGGGTCAGGGCACGCTCGATATCCAGCGCGCCGACCACCCGATCCTCGGTCGCGCCCAGGGGCAGGTCGACCACCGGGGTCGGGCGTTCGACGATGCGATCAGAGCCGATCACGGCCCAATCCGGGCAGGCGTCGCGCGTGGCGCTGTTCACCGGGCACCCCTCGACGGCCTGGATCGGCGGCAGCAGCGCCGCCAGCGCCCGCACCGCGGTCGACTTGCCCGTGCCCCGGTCGCCGAACACAAGGACGCCCCCGATCCCGGGATCGACCGCCGTCAGGATCATGGCGAGCTTCATCTCGTCCTGTCCGACGATGGCCGAGAACGGGAAGGGCTGGCGGGTCATGCGGCGGTCCTTTCAAGTGCGGGCAGCGGGCTGCGCCCGTCCCATGTGCCCTGAGTTCCCAGGATTCGGAACCGGGCATACAATTCCTCGCGAAACCAGTTGCCGTCACGCACCGCGCGGATGGCGCGGGCGTGGGGGCCGTCTGCGCGGGCGAAGGCGGCCATGCTGGCGGCGTCCGGCCAGATGGAAAAGGTGACCTGGTGGATCAACGGCACCTCGCCCACGCCGATCTTGAAGATCACGTTGGGGTCCGTGCCGATGGCGGCCGAGATGTTGGGGACATGCCGCCAGAACTGCGCGGCAATGCGCGGCTTCAGGGTGGCGCGGGTCATGGCGGCGATGGGCCCGTCGCCCTGCGGCCCGGTGACGTCGAAGGGTTCCACGCCCGACCACTGCCCGCGCGCGGAGCTTGCGGTCAGGAACAGGGTAAAGGTTTCGTCCGCATGGTCGCGCCAGCGGCGGTAGACGGGCGCGTTGTCGATCTGCCAGCGCGCGCATTCCTCGTCCGGCCAGGTGGCGAGGATGGCCCAGACGTGGGTGTTGGGCAGCGGCGTGAAGCCTTCTCCCACGCCCGACCCGCAGAGCTTCCAGAAGCCCACCTCGTCCATGCGGGCAAAGTCGAACCTAGCCGCGCCCATCTGCGCCACGACCCAGAGCCGCCGGGCGATGGACCCGAATCGGAACAGGCTGAGCGTGACGGTCTGCATGGGCGGGCGCCTTGGCCGAGTGTCAATCTACATTGACAGACAAGGGCGCGGCTGGAAAGGCGGAAATCGGTCGCAGTCAAGGGGTCGCGTCACTATTGTAAATTAGACTAGACAGTCTATCCTTTTCCCATGACCCATGAACCCGTCCCCCCGCTGTCCCGAAATCGTGCCATCGTCGTGGGCGCCGGACTGGGGGGGCTGGCCGCGGCGATGCGTCTGGGGGCCAAGGGCTGGCGAGTCACGGTCGTGGACCGGCTGGACGTGCCCGGCGGGCGCGGATCGTCCATCACCATGGACGGGCACCGCTTCGACCTGGGCCCCACCATCGTCACCGTGCCGCAGGGGCTGCGCGAGTTGTGGGCCGCCTGCGGGCGCGACTTCGACCGCGATGTGGACCTCCGGTCGCTCGACCCGTTCTACGAGATCCGCTGGCCCGACGGCAGCACCTTCACCGCCCGCCAGTCGACCGAGGCCATGCGGGCCGAAGTGGCGCGCCTGTCGCCCGGCGACCTGCGGGGCTACGACAAGTTCCTGAAGGACAGCGAGGCGCGCTACTGGTTCGGGTTCGAGGACCTGGGCCGCCGCCCGATGAACCGGCTTGCCGACCTGATCAAGGTGCTGCCCACCTTCGCCATGATGCGGGCCGACCGGTCGGTCTATGCCCATGCCGCGCGGCGCGTGAAGGACGAACGCCTGCGCATGGCGCTGTCGTTCCACCCGCTGTTCATCGGCGGCGACCCGTTCCACGTGACGTCGATGTACATCCTCGTCAGCCACCTGGAGAAGGAATTCGGCGTCCACTATGCTATGGGCGGCGTTCAGGCGATCGCGCGCGCCATGGCGAAAGTGGTCGAGGGGCAGGGCGGCCGCCTGATGCTGGGGACCGAGGCCGACGAGATCCTGGTCAAGGACGGCGCCGCGCGCGGCGTCCGGCTGGCCGATGGGCGGGTGATGCCGGCCGAGGTCGTGGTGTCGAACGCCGATGCCGGCCATACCTATGACCGGCTGCTGCGCAACCACGCCCGCAAGCGCTGGACCGGCGCGCGGTTGCGGCGGTCGCGCTGGTCGATGGGGCTGTTCGTCTGGTACTTCGGCACCAAGGGCACCCGAAACCTGTGGAAGGACGTCGGCCACCATACGATCCTGAACGGTCCACGTTATCAGGGTCTGGTGGACGACATCTTCATGAAGGGCCGGCTGGCCGCGGACATGAGCCTGTATGTCCACCGTCCGACCGTCACCGATCCGTCGGCCGCGCCGGATGGCGATGACACGTTCTATGCCCTGTCACCAGTGCCGCACCTCGGCCACGACAACCCCGTGGACTGGGCGGCGATGGCCGAGCCCTACCGCGAAAAGGTTCTGAAGGTGCTGGAAGAGAGCCTGCTTCCAGGGCTGTCCAGGCACCTGACCGCGTCGCTGGTGTTC
Source organism: uncultured Rhodobacterales bacterium (assembly GCA_964473055.1). GTDB lineage: Bacteria > Pseudomonadota > Alphaproteobacteria > Rhodobacterales > Rhodobacteraceae > UBA996. The sequence goes on from CAYYOE010000064.1 coordinate 8,543, forward strand.
ACGCCGAACCAGTTCCGCGACCGCTATCTGTCGCCCTATGGGTCGGGCTTTTCCATCGAGCCGCGCATCCTGCAATCGGCCTGGTTCCGCCCGCACAACATCAGCGAAGAGGCGAAGGGCCTGTTTCTGGTGGGCGCGGGCACGCATCCGGGCGCGGGGTTGCCCGGCGTGATTTCCTCGGCCGAGGTGCTGGCGCAACTGGTGCCCGATGCGGTGCCAGCGGTCGCCCTCCCCCTGGCGGCGGAGTAGCCCGTGATCGCTCCCGCCGACATGGACCACTGCCGCGCTGCAATCCGGGTCGGGTCGCTGTCGTTCCACACCGCCTCGCGCGTTTTGCCCGCGCGGGTGCGCGACCCGGCGCTGGCGCTCTATGCCTTCTGCCGGCTGGCCGATGACGCGGTGGACGAGACCGATGAAAAGGCCCACGCGGTCCTGACCCTGCGCGACCGGCTGGACCTGGTCTATGCCGGGCGTCCGCGCAACGCACCCGCCGACCGGGCCTTTGCCGCGGTGGTGGCGGACTTCGACCTGCCCCGTGCGCTGCCCGATGCCCTGCTGGAAGGTCTGGCCTGGGACGCGCAGGAGCGCCGGTATCAGACCCTGGCTGACCTTCATGCCTATTCCGCGCGGGTGGCTGCGGCGGTGGGCGCCATGATGTGTGTCCTGATGCGGGTGCGCGACCGGGACGCGCTGGCGCGGGCCTGCGACATGGGCCTGGCGATGCAGTTGACGAACATCGCCCGCGACGTGGGCGAGGATGCGCGCGCGGGCCGCATCTATCTGCCGCTCGACTGGCTGGACGAGGCGCGCGTCGCGCCCGAGGCGTTCCTGGCCGACCCGCAGCCGACCGTCCCGATCCGTCGCATGGTCCGCCGCCTGTTGGCCGAGGCCGAGCGGCTGTACCTGCGGTCCGAATCGGGGGTGTGCGCGCTGCCGGTCGATTGTCGGCCCGGGATCCTGGCCGCACGGCACATCTATGCCGGGATCGGCGCGCAGATCCGGCGGAACGGGCATGACTCGGTCAGCTTGCGGGCGCGCACGTCGCGGGCGCAAAAACTGGGGTGGCTGATGCTGGCAGGGGTGCAGACCCTGGGCGGTGCCGTCATGCCGCGGCTGGCGACCCTGCATGCGCCCCCCGATCCGGCGGTGGCCTATCTGGTGGACGCCGCCGCCAACAACATCGCACAGCGCGGCCGCAGCGAGGGCCTGATCGACCTTCTGGCCGACCTGTCGCGGCAGGACCGCATGCGCCCCGCGCCGCGCGGGCTGGTCGAAGGCTTGGACCGCCGCAGCGCCTGACCTATATGTCCCAGGGCAGCCGGGGGATGCGCGATGGACTGGACTCTGTTTGCGATCTTCTTCGCGGCTTGCGGGGCTGCCGCTTCGACCGGAGCGATGTTCAAGCCTGGGGCCTGGTACGACAGCCTGGACAAGCCGCGCTGGACGCCGCCGGACTGGCTGTTCCCCGTGGCGTGGACACTGCTCTATATCTCCATTGCAGTGGCAGCGGCCCGTGTGGCCGTGCTGCAGGGGAATGCACATGCCATGGCCTTCTGGGCCATGCAGATCGCCTTCAACGCCCTCTGGTCGCCGGTGTTCTTCGGCTTGCGCCGGGTCGGTGGCGCAATGGTAGTGATCGTCGGACTCTGGATTGCCGTTGCCGGAACGCTTGTGACGTTCTGGCCGCTCGATCGGACGGCGGGGCTGCTGATCGCCCCCTATTTCGTCTGGGTCAGCTACGCGGGCGCGTTGAACTTCGCGATCTGGCGGCGTGAACGGTTGCGGGGCGCCGCCGCCTGACTGGACAGTCCTGCCAGCCCCGGTCAAAACGAGGCCATGACGACCGCATTGTTCACCCACCCCGATTGCCTGACCCACGTCACGCCGCCCGGCCATCCCGAGCGTGTCGACCGCCTGCACGCCATCGCCCGTGCGCTGGAGGATCCCGCCTTCGTCGCCCTGTCCCGGCGCGAGGCACCGCTGGCCGATCCGGAGGATCTGCTGCTTTGCCATCCACAAGGCTATATCGACCGGGTGCGGGCGGCGATCCCGGCTGAAGGCTGGGTCTCGCTGGATGCCGACACGCATGTCACCGCCGGGTCCTACAACGCGGCCGCCAGGGCAGTCGGCGGGGCCATCGCCGCGGTGGACGCGGTGCTTCAGGGACAGGTTGCCAACGCCTTTGTTGCCATGCGACCGCCGGGCCACCATGCCGAACGCGAAAAGGCGATGGGGTTCTGTCTGTTCGGAACCGTTGCCATCGCCGCGAAGCACGCCCTGGAAAGGCGCGGCCTTGCGCGTGTCGCCATCGTCGATTTCGATGTTCATCACGGCAATGGCACACAGGACCTGCTGTGGAACGAGCCGCGCACCCTGTTCGCGTCCACCCACCAGATGCCGCTCTATCCCGGCACCGGCGACGAGCACGAGACGGGCGCGCATGCCAATATCCTGAACGTGCCGCTGGCACCGGCCACCGGCGGCGCCGAGATGCGGGCGGTCTACGAGACGATGATCCTGCCCGCCCTGACCGATTTCGAGCCGGATCTGCTGCTGGTGTCGGCCGGGTTCGATGCCCACGCCGCGGACCCGCTGGCCAACCTGAACTGGCGCGAGTCCGACTACATGTGGCTGACCCAGCGCCTGTGCGACCTGGCCGACGATACCTGCGAGGGGCGTCTGGTTTCGTGTCTTGAAGGCGGCTACGACCTTGATGCGCTGGCGGCGTCCTGTGCGGCGCATGTGGCGGTTCTGATGGAGCGGGGGGAATGAGCGACAAACCGGTCGACGAACTGAGCTTCGAAGAGGCGATGAGGGCCCTTGAGGCCGTTGTGTCGCAACTGGAACGGGGCGACGTTCCGCTAGAGGATTCCATCCGCCTGTATGAACGGGGCGCCGCGCTCAAGGCACGGTGTGAGGCCAAGCTGAAGGAGGCCGAGGAAAAGGTCGCCCAGATCACGCTGGATGCCGAGGGGAACGCTACCGGCAGCACCCCGGTGACCGGTCTGTGAGTTTTCTCGACCGGTTGGCGGCCTGTGCCGTGGCGGTCGAGGACCGCCTGGCCGTGGCCCTGGCGGACTGGCCCGATCTGCCCGTGACCCACGCCATGCGCTATGCCGTCCGGGGCGGCAAGCGGCTGCGCGGGTTCCTGGTGATGGAGGCGGCGGCGCTGTTCGGGGTGCCGGATGCGCAGTCGGTGACGGCGGCGGCGGCGATCGAGGCGCTGCACGCTTACAGCCTTGTGCATGACGATCTGCCCTGCATGGACGATGACGACCTGCGCCGCGGACAGCCGACTGTCCATGTGAAATGGGACGACGCGACGGCGGTGCTGGCGGGCGACGCGCTGCAGACGCTGGCGTTCGAACTGCTGGCCGACCCTGCGTGCCACCCCGACCCAGCCGTGCGCATTGCGCTGGTGCAGACACTGGCGCAGGCCTCGGGCGGGCGTGGCATGGTGATGGGACAGGCGCTGGACATCGCGGCCGAAACCGCGCCCGCGCCCCTGACGCTCGACCAGATCACCGCGCTGCAGGCAGGCAAGACCGGCGCGCTTATCCGCTGGTCGGCGGAAGCGGGCGCACGGCTGGCGGGCGCCGATCCGGCCCCCCTGGGCGCCTATGCCGCAGCGCTGGGCCTCGCCTTTCAGATCGCCGACGACATCCTTGATGCGACGGGCGACGAGGCGAAGGCGGGCAAGCGCGTGGGCAAGGATGCGGCGGCAGGCAAGGCGACCTTCGTGTCGTTGCTGGGGCTGGGCGGCGCCCGTGTCCGGGCCGCCGAACTGGTCGCTGGGGCCGAGGCGGCGCTGGCGCCCTATGGCGCGCGGGCCGACCATCTGCGCGCCGCCGCCCATTTCGTCGTGTCCCGCGACAACTGAGGTTCCGATGACTGACCGACCGCATACCCCCACGCTCGACCGCGTGCACCTGCCTGCCGACCTGAAGCGCCTGTCGGATGCCGAATTGCGGCAGCTGGCCGACGAGTTGCGGGCCGAGACGATCAGCGCCGTCAGCGTGACGGGCGGGCACCTGGGCGCAGGTCTGGGGGTCGTGGAACTGACCGTGGCGCTGCACGCCGTGTTCGACACCCCCCGCGACCGGTTGATCTGGGACGTGGGCCACCAGTGCTATCCGCACAAGATCCTGACCGGGCGGCGAGACCGGATCCGCACGCTGCGGCAGGAACAGGGTCTGTCAGGCTTCACCAAGCGGTCCGAAAGCCCCTACGACCCCTTCGGCGCGGCGCATTCGTCCACGTCGATCTCGGCGGCACTGGGCTTTGCTGTGGCGCGCGATCTTGGGGGTCGCCCAGACGACTGGGGCTTCGGCGACGCCATCGCCGTGATCGGCGACGGGGCGATGAGCGCGGGCATGGCCTTCGAGGCGATGAACAATGCGGGCCACCTGGGCAAGCGGCTGATCGTCATCCTGAACGACAACGAGATGTCGATTGCGCCGCCCGTGGGTGCGCTGTCGTCCTATCTATCGCGCATCTATGCCGGGGCGCCGTTCCAGGAACTGCGCGCGGCAGCCAAGGGCGCGGTGGACCTGCTGCCCGAACCGTTCCGCGAAGGGGCGCGCCGCGCGAAGGACGCGATCAAGGGGCTGGCTGTCGGCGGTACGTTGTTCGAGGAACTGGGGTTCAGCTACCTCGGCCCCATCGATGGGCACGACCTGGGGCAGCTGCTGCCGGTCCTGCGGACGGTGAAGGCGCGGGCGGATGGGCCGGTGCTGATCCATGTGCTGACCAAGAAGGGCAAGGGCTATGCCCCCGCCGAGCGGGCCGCAGACCGGGGCCATGCGACCGCCAAGTTCGATGTGGCGACCGGCGCGCAGGCCAAGGCGAAGTCGAACGCGCCGAGCTACACCCGCGTCTTTGCCGACAGCCTGATCCGCGCGGCCGAGGTGGACCCGCGCGTCGTCGCCGTGACCGCCGCGATGCCGGACGGCACCGGGCTGAACCTGTTCGCCGAACGCTTTCCGGCGCGGCTGTTCGACGTGGGCATCGCCGAGCAGCACGGCGTGACCTTTGCCGCCGGGTTGGCGGCAGGCGGGATGCGGCCCTTCTGCGCGATCTATTCGACCTTCTTGCAGCGCGGCTATGATCAGGTGGTGCACGACGTGGCAATCCAGCGCCTGCCCGTGCGCTTTGCCATTGACCGGGCGGGCTTGGTGGGGGCGGACGGGGCCACCCATGCCGGGGCCTTCGACGTGGCGTTCCTGGCGAACCTGCCGGGGTTCACCGTCATGGCCGCGGCGGACGAGGCCGACCTTGTCCACATGGTCGCGACTG
>CAYYOE010000065.1:0-2868 GCA_964473055.1 uncultured Rhodobacterales bacterium
GTGGCGATGGGCTACAACGCCGTCAAGCTGGGGTTCGTGCCCTACTGCGCCTTCGAGGCGACGGTGCCGGACCTCCTGCATGTGGAAAAGGTCGCCGCCGCCGTGCGGGACAGGGTCGGCCCCGACGTGGCGATCATGACCGATTTCCACGGGCGTCCGGCGACGCCCGAGGTGGCGCGCGCCTTCATCGACGTGATCGCGCCCATCCGCCCGCTGTTCGTGGAGGAACCGATCCAGCCGGGCAACGCCGCCGCCATGGCCGCGCTCGCCCGCCGGGTAGACTGCCCGCTGGCGACCGGAGAGCGTCTGTTCACCCTGCGCGAGTTCTCTGAACTGGCCGAGCTTCAGGCCGTCGCCCATATCCAGCCCGATCTCAGCCATTGCGGCGGGCTGACCGGCGGCCGCAAGATCGCGGCCATCGCCGAGGCGGCGCAGATGGGGATCGCGCCGCACAACCCGATGGGGCCGGTGGCGGGGGCGGTGGCGCTGCATTTCGACGTGGCGACGCCGAACTTCCTGATCCAGGAAGAGGCGGTGGGCCTGGTGCCGTGGTTCGACGAGGTGTTCGAGCATCCGATGCGCCTGGTGGACGGGTGCTGGGAGGTTCCCGAGGGGCCCGGCTTTGGCATCGAGATCAACGAACAGGCCGCCGCCCGGCATCCCTTCGCGCCCGAAGTCGTGCCCGCGCTTGAGGCAGTGCTGCCCGACGGGACGATCGCGCACTGGTAGCGACAGGCGGATGCGTCCAGCCGGAGTGTCCGCGGGGCCTCGGCACAGCCCGCGTGGCGCGGTCTGCGAACTTGCACAAAGGCGCCGACGATCCCCGATCTCGCCGGACAGCGGAAGTCCGGTCGCGCAGCGACGCGCAACCCCATGACCTCCGGGAACGGGCACTACGGAACTTTGGGGCATTTCCCAACGACCCGTGGATCGTTCGCCTGAAGGCCGGGGTGACTGATCCTTCGAACGGACCCGCGCTGCGGTGGCCACCCTCTTGACCAGGGCCCGGATTCCCATTGATGTGCACAACTACGCGAACTCGCGCGAAGGGTCGCCCATTGTGGAGCCGCCATGCCCCTGACGCTTTCCGACATCCTGTCTGCCCAGCGCGTGATCCGCGGGGTCGCTGACGGCACACCGCTGGTCCCCTCTCCCTTCATGTCGGCACGGATCGGGCACGACTTCCTGTTGAAGCTGGAAAACACCCAGCCTACAGGTGCCTTCAAGCTGCGCGGGGCCGTCAATGCGGTGCGCGCGTTGCCGCAGGGAACGGCCGGCGTCACCTGCTGCTCCACCGGGAACCACGGGCGAGGCGTGGCCTTCGCAGCCCGCGAACGGGGCCTGCGCGCGGTGATCTGCATGTCCGACCTTGTGCCGCGCGCCAAGGTCGACGGGATCCGTGCGCTGGGCGCTGAGGTACACATCTGCGGTCGATCACAGGATGACGCGCTGGCCGAAAGCCAACGCCTGGTCGCGACGCAAGGGCTGGTCGAGATCTCGCCCTTCGACGATCCCCTGGTGATCGCGGGCCAGGGCACCATCGGGCTCGAGATGCTGATGGCCCGCCCCGACCTGGACCACTTGCTGATCCCGCTTTCCGGGGGCGGGCTTGCCGCAGGCATCGCGGTTGCCGCCCGCGCTATCCGGCCGACGATCCGCCTGACGGGCGTCACGATGGACCGCGGCCCGGCGATGCACCTGTCGATCGCTGCGGGCCGACCCGTCGAGGTCGACGAGGTTCCCTCCCTCGCCGACTCGCTGGGCGGCGGGATCGGCATGGCGAACCGCTTGTCGTTTCCGCTCTGTCGAGACCTGCTCGACGAGACTGTCCTCGTCACCGAGGACGAGATCTATCACGCCATGCAGGTTCTGTACTACGAGGACCGGATCGTGGCGGAGGGCGCCTGCGTCGTGGGGCTTGCCGCCTGCATTTCGGGCAAGGTCATCCCCCGGGGGCCGACCGCGACCGTCATCACCGGACGAAACCTCGACATGGACGTGTTTACCCGTGTCGTCACCGGACAGGATGTCCGCTTGGGCGATCTGACGATCAGGGGGAAGCCCTATGCCGCATGACATCCGCATCGTGACCGAGGCCGAGCTGCGCGGCGTCGTGCGGCTCGACCTCGAAACCGTCGACGTGATCGAACAGGCTTTTGCCGCGCTCGCCTCGGGGACGGTGGTGATGCCGCCGATCCTGTCGATGGAACTTGCCGAAGCGCATGGCGAGGTCGACGTCAAGACCGCCTGGATCCCCGGCTTCGATGGCTTTGCGATCAAGGTCTCGCCGGGGTTCTTCGACAATCCCGGGATCGGCCTGCCCTCGCTCAATGGATTGATGATCCTGTTCTCGGCCCGGACCGGGCTGGTGCAGGCGGTGTTCCTCGACAACGGCTACCTGACCGACATCCGCACCGCCGCAGCCGGCGCGGTGGCCGCGCGGCTTCTTGCACCCGAGACGGTCGAGACGGCCGGCGTGATCGGCACCGGGGTTCAGGCGCGGTTGCAGATGCAGGCCGCGCACATCGTCCGGCCATTCACCCGCCTTCTCGTCTGGGGCCGCGACGAGGCGAAGGCCGCCGCCTGCGCCACCGACCTGGCCAATACGCTGGGCGTTCAGGCCGAGGTCTGCACCAGCCCCGAAAAGGTGGTGCGCGAGAGCCAGCTTGTCGTGACCACGACGCCGTCGCGGACCCCACTCGTGATGGCCGACTGGCTGCACCCCAGCCTTCTGGTAACAGCGATGGGGTCTGACCAGGCCGGCAAGGGCGAGATCGAGCCGCGCGCATTGGCCGCCGCGGATCTTTACGTCTGCGACCGGGTCAGCCAGTGCGAGACCTCGGGAGAACTGGAAGCGGCCCGCGCCGC
>CAYYOE010000065.1:2968-12052 GCA_964473055.1 uncultured Rhodobacterales bacterium
GATCCGCGAGGACATGGCCGAACGCAGGCTCGATGTGGCGGTCTTCTCGGTTCCCGAGAGCGTCTTCTACCTGACCGGCCTCGATCACTGGGGCTACTTTGCGCCGCATCACCTCGTCGTGCCCCTCGAAGGTGAGTTGACGCTGATTACCCGCGCGATGGAGCGTGTGACGATCGAGGCTCAGGTCCGGAACGCGCGCTTTCTCGGCCACACCGACAGCGAGACGGCAGTGGCCAGGTTGATCGACCTGCTCGACGCTGCCGCGCATCGGCGGGGTTCACGGTCGCCCGGCGGGCTGACCGTCGGGCTGGAGGAGCAGGGCGCAGGGCTGTCGGCCCTTGCCGGGCGGAGCCTGCGGTCAAGCGTTTCGGGCGCGACGTTCCAGGACATAACAGGGCTTTCGGATGCACGCCGCCTGATCAAGAGCGACGAGGAAATGGCCCTGATGCGCCGGGCCGCCCGGGCGTCGGACGCGGCCGCAGGGGCCGCCATCGCCGCGCTGCGGGACGGTGCGCGTGAAGTGGACGTGGCGGCCGAAGCCCTGGCCGCCATGACGCGCGCGGGCGGCAACCCACCCGGCTTCGGCCCGTTCATCCGACCCGAGGCGCGGCTGGGAGAGGAACACACCACCTGGGGCGATGGCCGCTATCGCGATGGCGAGCGGGTCTTTCTCGAACTTGCCGGTTGCGTCTCGCGGTATCACGCGCCACTGGGCCGCCTTGTCCATCTGGGATCCATCCGCGACGAGGACGCCCGCATGGCCGAGACCTGCCGCACGGCTTTCGAAGCCGTCTGCTGCGCCCTGCGCCCCGGCGCCGAAGCCCGCGAGGTTTATGCGGCCTGGCAGGGTATCGTCGACGACGCAGGCCTTGCGCACTACCGCCGTCACCATTGCGGCTACCTCGTCGGCATCGGGTTTCCACCATCCTGGACCGGGGGAAACACCGTCACCGGGTTGCGCCACGATTCTGGGCTGCGGATCGAGACGGGGATGAGCTTTCATATCCTGAGCTGGCTGATGGGAACCGGGGCAGGAGATTTCTTCCTGTCGAATTGCGTGCTTCTCGGCCCGGATGGTGTCGAGGTGCTGACGGAAACACCCGTCGGCCCGACCGTGGCTTGAGTCGATGATAGCGCTCGACGACCGCGACATCGCAATCCTCAAGGCCCTCGCGGCGGAAGGTCGGCTGTCGAAGACGGCACTGGCCGACCGGGTGGGCCTGTCGCCGACGCCCTGCTGGAATCGGCTGAAGCGGCTCGAGGATGCGGGGCTGATCGAGGGCTATCACGCCCGGATCAGCCTGAAGAAGCTGGGCCCTTCGGTCACCGTCTTCGTTGCCGCGGAATTGCGCGATCATACCGCCGAGAGCTTTCGTGCCTTCGAGGCGGCGATCCAGCGCTACGAGGAAGTCACCGCATGCTGGGCGCTCGGCGGCGGGTTCGACTACCTTCTGCAGACGGTCACGCGCGACATCGACGCCTATCAACGGCTGGTGGACGACATGCTGGATGCGCGCATCGGTCTGGCGCGCTATTTCACCTACATCGTGACGAAGTCGGTCAAGACCCCTTCGGCTCCCCCCATCTCCCTGCTCTTGCGGTAGCAGAGGTTTCCTCTCTCCATCCCCTGCGCCAAAGGCCGATCGGTCTGCACTTCACGGCCAGAACGGACCCCATCCCCGGCACGGGCGGCTATCCTCGGCCGGGCCCGATGGGAGGACAGAGATGACCGACACCGCGCTTTCGGCCTGCCGCGAGATCACGGACAAGCGCCTTGTGCGCAGCTTCTCCTACATCGGCGGCAGATGGACCGCCGGCACAGGCGGCACGACCCGGCCGGTGACCGACCCGGCCACGGGCGCAGTGCTGGGCGATATCGCCTGCCTGACCGCTGCGGACAGTGCCGACGCCGTGGACGCCGCGCACGCTGCCTTTCCGGCCTGGTCGCAAGCCGTGCCGCAGAAGCGGTCTGCCGCCTTGCGCCGGTGGTTCGACCTGATCCGCGACAACGCCGAGGACCTCGCCCGGATCATGGTTCTCGAACAGGGCAAGCCACTCTCCGAGGCACGGGGCGAGATCGCGTACGCCGCGAGTTTCGTGGAGTACTACGCCGAGGAAGCCAAGCGCCCGAACACCGAAGGCGTCACCTCACACCTGCCCGACGCCGAAGTCGAAGTCTGGCTTGAACCTGTGGGCGTCGCGGCACTGATTACCCCGTGGAACTTCCCCTGCGCCATGCTTACCCGCAAGGCGGCGGCGGCGCTGGCCGCGGGATGCACCGTGGTTGCCCATCCCAGCGTCGAGACCCCCTATTCCGCCACCGCGCTCGCCGAACTGGCCGAGCGCGCAGGCATCCCGCCCGGCGTCTTCAACGTCGTGACCGGCGATGCCCCGACCGTTGTCAAACCGTGGACAAGCGATACCCGCGTGCGCGCGCTGTCCTTCACCGGGTCAACCGAAGTGGGTCGGCTGCTCTACAGGCAGAGCGCGGATACCGTGAAGCGGCTGGTGCTGGAACTGGGCGGTCACGCGCCGGTGATCGTGTTCAAGGGCTGCGACCTTGATCACGCGGTTGCCGAGTCGATCAAGGCCAAGTTCGCCACGTCGGGACAGGACTGTCTTGGCGCGAACCGCATCTATGTCGAGCGTCCGGTCTACGCCGCATTCTGCGAGAAATTCGTCGCGGCAACCCTGGCCCTTCGCTCAGGCCCCGGGCTCGACGACCCAGACATCGGCCCGCTGATGAACGAAGCGGCCGTCGCCAAGCAGGAAGCCCATGTGGCCGACGCCCTTGCCCAAGGGGCGCGCCTGGCCTGCGGCGGGCACAGGCTGCCCCTCGGACCGCTGTTCCATGCACCGACCGTTCTGCTCGATGTTCCCGACACGGCCCGGATCATGCACGAGGAAACCTTCGGCCCCGTGGCCCCGATCACGCCTTTTGACAGCGAAGAGGAAGTGGTGGCACGGGCGAACGACACCGAATACGGACTCGTCGCCTACCTCCATTCCCTTGATCCCCGCAGGATCTACCGGATGAGCCGTGCGCTCCAGTACGGCATGGTGGCGGTGAACCGCACCAAGGTCACGGGTGCGCCGATCCCCTTCGGCGGCACCAAGCAGTCCGGACTGGGACGCGAGGGCGCGCGGATCGGGATGCAGGAGTTCATGGAACTGAAATACGTGTGCCGCGACTGGGCCTGAGGCCAAGCTACAAGACCGAACCCGATCAGGCAGTGCCCTGAAAGACCCGTGGAGAACCCCGACATGCTGCAGAACGACCAACTCGACGCCTGGGACCGCGAGTCCTTCTTTCACCCCTCGACGCATCTTGCGGAATTTGCGCGGGGCAATGTCCCGAACCGGATCGTGACGGGCGGCAGCGGATGCCATATCGAGGACCGCAACGGCACGCGACTGCTCGACGCCTTCGCGGGTCTCTACTGCGTGAACGTGGGCTACGGCCGAACCGAGATCGCCGAGGCCATCGCCGCGCAGGCACGGGAACTGGCCTACTACCACGCCTATGTCGGCCACGGGACCGAGGCCAGCATCACGCTTGCCAGGATGGTGATCGACCGGGCACCGGCCAACATGTCCAAGGTGTACTTCGGCCTGTCCGGTTCGGACGCCAACGAAACCAACATCAAGCTGGTCTGGTACTACAACAACATCCTCGGGCGCCCGGAGAAGAAGAAGATCATCAGCCGCTGGCGCGGCTATCACGGATCGGGACTGATGACCGGGTCGCTGACGGGCCTGGAGCTGTTCCACCGCAAGTTCGACCTGCCGCTCCGGCAGGTGCTCCATACCGAGGCGCCCTACTTCTACCGCCGCCCCGACACCGCGATGAACGAGACCGCCTTCGTGGCGCATTGCGTGGCAGAACTGGAAGCGATGATCGAACGCGAAGGCGCCGATACGATTGCCGCCTTCATCGGCGAGCCGATTCTTGGCACCGGGGGCATCGTGCCGCCACCTACGGGATACTGGGCCGCCATCCAGGACGTGCTGCGCCGCAACGACATCCTGCTGATCGCCGACGAGGTGGTCACGGGATTCGGACGCCTTGGCACGATGTTCGGCTCGACCCACTACGGGATCACGCCCGACATCATCACCATCGCCAAGGGCCTGACATCGGCCTACGCGCCGCTGTCGGGGTCGATAGTTTCCGACAAGGTATGGCGCGTGCTGGAACAGGGCACGGACGAGAACGGCCCGATCGGCCACGGCTGGACCTATTCGGCGCACCCGGTCGCGGCCGCGGCGGGCGTGGCGAACCTGCGCCTGATCGACGAGCTGAACCTGGTGCAGAAGGCAGGCGACACGGGCGCCTATTTCAACGCCGCGCTTCGCCACGCACTGGCGGACCATCCCCACGTCGGCGAAGTCCGCGGCGAGGGGCTTCTGGCGGCGGTCGAGTTCGTCGAGGACCGCGAAACCCGGGCTTTCTTCGAACCGTCACGAAAGGTCGGGCCGCAGGTGGCGGCGGCGCTTCTATCCCGCGGGGTGATCGGGCGTGCGATGCCGCAGGGCGATATCCTGGGCTTCGCGCCTCCCTTCTGCCTGACACGGGCAGAAGCCGACGAAGTTGCCGAAAAGACAGCGGCGGCGGTGACCGAAATCCTCGGCTAGTGTTCGCCATCGGATCGAGGGTGCCCAACGACGGCTCGGGACCCCCAGGCCGTCAGCGGGATTCTCTCGCGTCAGGTGGCGAATATTGGGATAAGGTGTCGGCGAGTCTTTCCAGGGAGGGCAGGATGGGCTTCGTGACGATCACCACATGGGAAGTGGACGAGGGCGTTGCGCTGGAGGTCAGTCTGCGCGCCATCGCCGAAAAACGGCTGCCGGCGCTCAAGGGGCTGGGGGCGGACCGCGTGACACTGATCCGCACCAGCCACCGCACGCTCGCTGCCATCACCCTCTGGCCCGACCGCGCCACCAGGGACCGGGCCATCGCGCTGGTGCAGGAGGTCCGGCGCAAGGTGACGGCAGAAGACGCAAGCCGGATGACCGGCGAGATGATGGGCGAGGTGATGGCAGAGGCATGAGGGCAGGCGCGGGGCCCGTGCCGACCTGCCGGGCGGGCCGCGCAGCTTCCGCTTCCCTTGCACACAGGGACAGGACTGCGCCCCGGGCACAGCGGCACCAGCCGACACCCGAAGCCGTCCGGCCACAACCCGGCGCTTTGCCGCCACCCCGCGCCAGATCCGCGGGGCCGAGGCGGATCGCGCGGCAAGCCCGCCCTACTGCATCCATGCGGGCGCCTCGTCGGGTGCGCGACCACACTGCGCGGCCTCGGCGCATTGGGCCAGGCTCCCGAACCGGACCTCGCGCCCGGTCAGGCCCGGCCCGTAATGGGCATACTTCCCCGAATTCGTCATCACGACTCGGGCTGCCGGGGGAAACACCGGCTCGGAAATCGAGCACCAGCACAGATCGGACACGACCCGCGCGCCGAAAGCCCGCAGCCGGTCCAGCGTCCCGTCCCGGGCCACCTGGGCCAGCGTCTCGCGCCCCAGGGTCACGATCAGGTCGGTTGCCGGGTGCTTCCGGCCCGACAACAGACCGGCAAGCACCCGGCATTCCCCGACCGAGGCATGCGGGCTGCCGATGGCGACCAGATCGACGTCGGCAGGGGCCGCCGTGAACCGGTCCCAGAGCGCCCGGAAATCGTGGCGCGTCACGACAACCGTATCGGCGTCCGCGTGCGGCGGCAGCCCTGCCTCCGGCGTGTGCCCGGCAAGGTGCAGCATGGGCGCCGCCGACGTGGTGCCGAAGGCCGCGCAGAGGGCCTTCATGTCGTCCTGTGACGGACGCAGCGCCGCGCACCCCTCGATCAGCGGCACGCGGTCGGGGGCGGCCTGTCCGGCCAGCCAGCCCAGCATGGGCCAGAAGGCATCGTTCACCTCTGCCGGCGCCGCGACCCGCACGATCCGGCCCGGCCGCCGGGCGCCCGGCAGGTAGACGCCCGCCAGCGGGGCACGGCCCGTCAGCGCGATGCACAGATCGAGGAAGTCCGGGTGCTTGACCGTGCGCGCACCGAGGACCGAGTTGGCAAAGATCACGGCGTTCGATTCAGACCAGCCGATCACCTCGCCGGACCGTGGGGCATCGGACAGAAGGTAGGGCGCGCAGGTGAACGTGGGCGCAGCGCCCATGGCGACATAGGCATCGGCCAGACGGCTGGCAGGGCCACCGACGGTGACGGGCACCCCCTGCGCCGCCCAGTTCCGCCGGTCGACCGAAATGGCATTTGTCGTCGTCGGAACCACGACCCGCGCGCCCATCCCCGCCATCGTTTCGGCAAAGCGCAGGTTCGCGGGGCTGGCGTAGATGCACCCGTCGATATGGGCGCGGGTCACGTCGCACAGACCGCCCGCGCCCTGCACCGCCGCCATGTCCACCAGAACCTGCATCGCCAGTTGCGCCGCCGGGCCGCGCTGTCCGTCCAGCATGGCCCTGTCCGCGTCCGTCAGGTCGATCCAGTCGTTCGCCGTGGCGGCCAGCGCGAACTCGAGACCATCCAGCGCCAGCGTGGTTTCGGAAAGGCGGGCTTGGTCGGCCTGCAGCGCGCGATCGAACAGCGATGGCGACAGCCGCAGCACCGGCACACCGCGACCGAACAGCCGCGCCGCGACCAGCAAGCCAAGGGTCAGCACGTCCTCGACCTCGCGCAGGACAAGCGCCGCCGGGGCCCGGCCGTTCAGGGCAAGATCCAGGATCACCCCGCTGCCGGAACACGACCCCCGGCTTGTCGGCATCACCAGAACACGCCCGGCAACAGACTTCCCCCGAAGGGGATGATGCGCATCGGTGACCCGGGCGGTCGCCGGGTCGACCCCACCCCAGAAGCTCAGCCCTTCCGTGGTGGCAAGAACCCTGCCCTCGGCGTTTCCCGGAAGCACGATACGCGCGTCGGGTCGGGCGCCGGGACCGGTCACACCCCGGCTGCCGCCCGCAGGAACGCCCTGATCCGCGCCGGGTCCTTCACACCCGGCGCGCTTTCCACGCCCGAAGACACGTCAACCTGCCGCGCACCGGTCAGGCGCACGCCTTCGGCCACGTTGTCGGGCGTCAGGCCGCCGGCCAGCATCCACGGCACGGGCCAGCGGCGCCCGGCGACCAGCCGCCAGTCGAAGGCCACGCCGTTTCCCCCGGGCAGGACGGCCCCCTTGGGCGCCTTCGCCTCGACCAGAAGTTGGTCGGCCACCTGACCGAACGCGTCGATCAGGGCGGCATCCTCCGGCCCCCCCAGGCCCAGCATCTTGATCACCGGAAGACCGTAGCGGTGGCGCACCGCGGCTACCCGCTCGGGCGTTTCGGTTCCGTGCAGCTGGATCATGTCGAGCGGCACTGCCCCCGTGATCGCATCCAGCGCCGCATCATCGAGGTCCACCGTCACGGCCACCTTCGCGATACCCGGGGGCACCTCGATGGCAAGGGCTCTGGCATCCCCGGGCGAGAGGAAGCGTGGTGACGGAGCGAAGAAGTTGAACCCGACATAGGCCGCGCCTGCGTCCACCGCAGCCTTGACCGTCTCGGGCGTTTTCAGCCCGCAGATCTTGACGCGGACCGCCATGGCATCAGGCCTTCCGGCCAGGTCCATCCAGCAGCGCCAGAACGTCGTCCTGCGAACCGGAGGCCGGGGTGCGCAGGGCCTTCACCTCGCGTTCCAGCTTGGCGCTTTGCCGGCGCTGGTAATCCGCCTCGGCCCGGTGACGATGTTCGCGCAGCCATTCCCAGACGAAGCCCACCATGATCCCCGCCAGCAGCGCCGCGAACACGACCAGGAACAGCGGCAGCGAAATCGACCAGGAGAACCCGGTCAGCGCCGCGACATCCGTCGGCAAGAGGTGCAGCACCACCGGATCGCGGTTGGCCACCGCGACGGTGATCAGAACAATGCCCAGCGCCCCGAGAAACAGATACCGCAGGTAGCGCATCGCCTACTCCTTGCCGTTCAGCCTGTCCCGTAGCAACTTGCCGGTCTTGAAGAACGGGACATGCTTGGCTTCGACCGGCACGCTGTCACCCGTGCGCGGATTGCGTCCCAGCCTGGCATCGCGTTCCTTGACCGAAAATGCGCCAAAGCCGCGCAGTTCGACCCGGTCGCCCCGCGCCATGGCCTTGACGATCTCGTCGAAGATCGTGTTCACGATCTTCTCGGCGTCTCGTTGTGACAGGTTCGGGTTTTCGTCGGCAATCTTCTGGATCAGTTCAGACCGGATCATCCCGAGCCCCTCGTGCCAATGTCGTTGCCGGGCCATTCGTCCGAGACCCTGCGCGCGACTATAGGCAATTCATGACCGTCGCGGAACTGCGCGTATCGGGAAAACTCAGCAAATTGCTGGGGCTTAGGCGCAGAATCCGGGGGACAAGTCCGCGGCCCGGGGGTCAGATGTCTGCGCGCACGAATGCTGCGACGCAGCGTAACCGACCGATTCGCCCTTGCGATACGAAGACTCGCGGCTTTCACATCACCCGGTCAAGGCCGTCGAAGACAGGCCCGATCCGTAAACGAAGCGGCCCCGCGACGTCACCGTCGCGGGGCCACCAGAGGTCCGATCTCCACAGGCCTGACGGCCCGCCTGCCGGGGATCAGGTCTTGTCGCGCAGCGCCGCGCCCAGGATGTCGCCCAAGCTGGCACCCGAGTCCGACGAGCCGTACTGTTCCACGGCTTCCTTTTCCTCGGCGATCTCGCGCGCCTTGATCGACAGGCCCAGCTTGTGGGTCTTGGGGTCGATCGACACGACGCGCACGTCCACCTTGTCGCCCGGCTGGAACCGCTCGGGGCGCTGTTCGGACCGGTCGCGCGACAGGTCGGACCGGCGGATGAAGGACTTCATGCCCTCGTAATCCACCTCGATCCCGCCGTCCTCGATCTTGGAAACCGCGACGGTGATGATCGACCCGCGCTTCACGCCGTCGGTCGCATCGGCGAACTTGTCGCCACCGATCTGCTTGATCGACAGGCTGATGCGTTCCTTCTCGACGTCGACTTCCGTCACGACCGCATGGACGACATCGCCCTTGCGATAGTTCTGGATGGCTTCTTCGCCGCGCTGGTCCCAGCTGATGTC
>CAYYOE010000065.1:12062-13717 GCA_964473055.1 uncultured Rhodobacterales bacterium
CCCTCGATCTGGGTGCCGGCCGGGTGCGTCTCGGCAAAGACTTCCCACGGGTTGCGGATCGTCTGCTTCAGGCCCAGCGACACGCGCCGCTTGGACTGGTCGATCTCCAGCACCATCACGTCCACTTCCTGGCTCGTGGACACGATCTTGCCGGGGTGCACGTTCTTCTTGGTCCAGGACATCTCGGACACGTGGACCAGCCCCTCGATCCCCGGCTCCAGCTCCACGAAGGCGCCGTAGTCGGTGATGTTGGTCACGCGGCCATGGTGCACCGATTCCAGCGGGAACTTTTCCTCGACGGAATCCCACGGGTCGGACTGCAGCTGCTTCATGCCCAGGCTGATGCGGTGCGTCTCGCGGTTGATCTTGACGACCTGCACCTTGATGGTCTCGCCGATGTTGACGATCTCGGACGGGTGGTTGACGCGACGCCATGCCATGTCGGTGACATGCAGCAGGCCGTCCACACCGCCCAGGTCCACGAAGGCGCCGTATTCGGTGATGTTCTTCACGACACCGTCCACGACCTGGCCTTCCATCAGGTTGCCGATCACCTCGGCGCGCTGCTCGGCGCGGGATTCTTCCAGGATCGCACGGCGCGACACCACGATGTTGCCGCGGCGACGGTCCATCTTCAGGATCTGGAACGGCTGCTTCAGGCCCATCAGAGGGCCCGCGTCGCGCACGGGGCGCACGTCCACCTGGCTGCCCGGCAGGAACGCCACGGCGCCGCCCAGGTCCACGGTGAAGCCGCCCTTGACGCGGCCGAAGATCGCGCCGTCGACGCGCTCTTCCCGCTCGTAGGCCTTCTCCAGCCGATCCCAGGCTTCTTCCCGGCGCGCCTTGTCGCGGCTGATCACGGCCTCGCCACGGGCGTTCTCGACGCGGTCGAGATAGACCTCGACGGTGTCACCCACGGCGATCTTCGGGGCCTCGCCGGGGCTTGCGAATTCCTTGAGTTCGACGCGGCCTTCCATCTTGTAGCCGACGTCGATGATGGCCTGGCCCGCCTCGATGGCGATCACCTTGCCCTTGACGACCGATCCCTCGGCCGGCGTGTCGATCTCGAAGCTTTCGTTCAGGAGGGCTTCGAATTCCTCCATGCTGGTCTTGGCCATGCGGCAGATATGTCCTTTGTCGTCGGATTTCGGGCCGGGCGGTTGGCTCCGCCGGTCTGTTGCGGATGTCTGGGGGGCCGTGTCCTTCCGCAAAACAAATCAGGGCCGGAGTGGTCCCGACCCTGCTCAAGTCCTGCCGTGCGGCTTCTCTCGGCCCCTTTGACTGCGCGGGCGTATAGTCCAACCCCCGCCCCAAGGCAAGGGGGCGCGCGCGGTCAGACCGCGTCCAGCGCCGCCTGCACCGCCGCCACCGCCTCGGCCACATGCCGTCCGTCGACCAGCGCGTGGTGCACCTGGATGGACAGCGCCATGGACCAGCGCTTGCCGCCCCCCGGATCCGGTGTGAACCGCCCCCAGGCAATGCGCGGGATACAGTCGTCGGGCGCCGGCAGCGCATTGTCGAGGTGCGTGAAGTCGAGCCAGGGCAGACACGTCAGATATGCCAGGTCCGTCCGCGCGCCCGTATTCGCCGCCAGCGCGCCCGCCCGCGCCGCCGCCACCGCCGCCGCGCAGGCCCCGTCGAACCGGGCCGGGTCG
>CAYYOE010000066.1:0-13295 GCA_964473055.1 uncultured Rhodobacterales bacterium
TCTTGTCCACCGCGTTGTGGCGGCCCACGTCCTCCATGTAGACGAGCGGGCGGTCGCCCCGGCACAGCACCGTGCCGTGGATCGCGCCGGCTTCGAGATACAGCGAGGGCGTTGTATTGATTGTCCGCGCGAGGGCATAGAGCCAGCTTGTCCGGACCTGGGCCTGCGGCAGTGTCAGCCCCTCGAGCCCTTCCATCATGTCGCCGAACACGGTCCCGACCGCACATCCCGAGGTGCGAGTCTTCTTCTTCACCTTCTCTTCATAGGACGTGGCGCGCCGGGTCCGGACGACGACCGTCTCGATCTCGTCGTCGTAGTCGATCCCGGTCACATCGTCGTCGGCGCGCAGCATGCCCTGGTTGCGCAGGAAACCGACAGCCAGATACTCGGGGTAGTCGCCGATGGTCATTGCCGTGACGATTTCCTGCGAATTCAGGTAGATGGTAAGTGGTCTTTCCTCGACAACCCGGACCTCGACAAAGGCGCCTGTCTGGTCGGTGCCCGAGACGGGACGGGTCAGGCGCGGATCGGCGGGATCGGGCAGGACGGGGAAAGCGGGCGGCTGGGGTGTCATCGGGTCGGCTTTCCTCTGGCCGGGGCATCCTGTATCCCTGCAACGCGACATTCAAGCGGGGTCGGAACAGGGGAGCGGGCGGATTGCTGGCCTTCGTGGAGGTCTCCGGGCGGGGCGAGGGCGACCGCCTTCTGGTGCGGCTGGCCGAAAGCCTGCGGGCCGATGGGGTCCGTGTGGTCGGTGTGGTGCAGCACAACATCGAATACGATCCGGCCCGCCCCTGCCACATGGACCTGCACCTGATCGACGGGGCACAAACCATCCGGATCAGCCAGAACCTGGGGCCGATGGCCCGGGGGTGCAGGCTGGATTCCGCCGCGCTGGAGCAGGCGGTAGCCGGGGTCGAGGCGGCGCTGGCGCGGGGCGGGGTGGATTTGCTGGTGGTCAACAAGTTCGGCAAGCGGGAAGGCGAAGGCCGCGGGTTCCGCCCGGCCATCGCGCAGGCGTTGCAGGCGGGAATCCCGGTGCTGACCTCGGTTGCGTCAAGGAACCTGCCGGCCTTCGAGGACTTTGCAGGGGGCATGGCCGAATCGGTGCCGCCCGATCCCGCGGGTCTTGTCGCATGGTGCCGGGCGGAGCTGGTTCGGACGGGCCGGATGCCGGGTCCGGTCCCTGGCCGCTGAACAGACTTTTTCCTTTCTGTGGCATCGGGATACTGCGGACAGACGGAAGGTTTCTTGTTTCCCGGGGTTCCGGCGGCTATTAACGCGGGGAGAACGAGGGGCAGGGCATGCTCGCCTGCGTTGGTCTCGCGAGCAGCCCTTGAGTGATGCTGGTTTGATCCCACGTTTCGTGGCGGTCCGTGGAATTCCCTGCGGGTCTGTCCTGGTTGGTTTGACGGGGATACGTTGTTGCGGACAGGTGTTGATGACAGCCCTGCGGCGAAGGTTCCGACCGCCGCGGCGATGACGCCGATGCAGCTTGGCTTGCTTTACGAGAGTGCGCTTTCCGACAGCCCATCCCTGAACATCCTGCAGATCGTCGCGCGCTGGCCGGAAGCCGACTTCGACGCAGCGGCCCTTTTCCTTGCCTGGCAGCGGGTTGCAGCGCGGCACGACTCCCTGCGCCTCGTCCTGAACCCTCTGGCCGATGGCGACCCCACGCAGGACCTGATCGCGGAGCCGCGGATCGACATCGAGGCACTGGACTGGACCGGGGATGATCGCGACGCGGCGGGCCGTCGCCTGGCGGAGTGGCTGGAGACAGACCGCAGGCAGGGGATCGCGCTGAGCGAGACGCCCATGTGGCGGGTCCGCGCCTTCCGCCTGCCCGAAGGCTGCGTGGCGATGGTCTGGACCTTTCATCATGCACTGCTGGACGGCGGCGGCTTCCGGACCGTGTTGGGGGATCTCTTCAAGGCCTATTCCGAGGCGCGAAAGCCAAGGCCGGTGGCCGTCGTTCCGGACCCGGCACCATCGTTCCTTCGGCATTGCCGGGATGTGGCCGCGCTGGACCATGGCTCGGCGCGCGCGTTCTTTGCCGGCCACCTGGCCGGGTTCGATACGCCGAACCGCCTTGGTGAGGTGTTTGCCGCGGCCTCGCCCAAGACCGGTGGCGACCGGCGCGCAACGGTCGCGGCGCGGCTCGATCCCGCTCTTGCGGCCAGTTTGCGTGAACGGGCAAAGGGTCTGGGCGTCGCAACCTCGGCGCTTGTTGCGGCGGCATGGGCGATTGTGCTTGGCCGGTGCAGCGGCCGCGACGAGGCGGTGTTCGGTGTCACCCGGTCGGGACGATACCTTTCGCCGGAGGCCCGCAATTGCGCGGGCTGCTTCATCAACACCTTGCCCTGCCGTGTCAGCCTCGGGGGACGCACGTTGCGTGGCCTTGCCCGGGATACGGGCGCGTGGTTGCGCGACATCCGCCCCTTCGAACATGTCCCGCACGCCGATATCCTGGCCGCCACCGGGTTTGGCAGGGGCGGAAGCGGTGCGGGCGCGGCGCTGTATGGCAGCGTGGTGCTGTTCGAGCGCGGATCGCTGGAACGATTGGCGGGCGAGCTGGCACCGGACCTGCCCGGTCTGACGCTCGAGGAACGCGGCCATATCGCCGTGACGCTGAGCCTGTCGGTCTACGACGACCCCGACATGCTGGTGCAGGTCGACCATGATCCCGCGCGGATTTCCGACGCCGGCGCCGCCCGCCTGCACGGGTATGTCATGGCCCTGCTGCGGACGATGGCCACGGCGCCCGAGGATCTGCCGCTGGACGAGGTGGGGATGCTGCCCGAGGATGAACAGGCGCAGCTGGCCTTTCTGGCCTGTCCGGACGATCCGCCTGCCGCGGACGAGGCCGCCCGGCCCGTGCTCGACCGGATTGCCGAGGCCGTCCGGCGCGATCCGGCGCGCATCGCGGTGCGCCAGTTCGGGACGGATGTCGGCATCGGTTATGGCGACCTGGACCGCCGCGCAGATCGCATTGCCGCGGCTGTAGCGGCCGCCGGGGTGCAGCCGGGGGATGTGGTCGCCCTCGCCCTGCCGCGCTCGGCCGACTATGTCGCCGCGCTGCTGGGCGTATGGAAGGCCGGGGCGGCGATCCTGCCGCTCGACCCGTCCTATCCGCCCGAGGCGCTGCGCGACATGCTGGACCGGTCCGGTGCGGTGCTGGTGCTGGCGGGCGGAGAGCGGGCGCATCCGGTCGACGGCCACGACCTTGCGGTCCTGCGGGTCGATGCCCTGGACGACGGGGGAGATGCCCCTCTTTCGGTGGTGCCCGACGATCCCGACCGGCTGGCCTATGTGATCTTCACCTCGGGGTCGACGGGACAGCCCAAGGGGGTCGCGATCCCGCATCGCGCCCTGTCGGCGCATGCCGCGGCGATAATCCGTGCGTTCGGACTGGTCCATGACGACCGGGTGTTGCAGTTCACCAGCCTCAATTTCGACGTGTCGATCGAGGAGATCGTGCCCACCCTCTGTGCCGGGGCGACGCTGGTTCTGCGCGACGATGCGGCGCTGACGTCGGTTCCGGGTTTCCTGGCTGCGCTGGACGATCACGCGGTCACGGTGGCGAACCTGCCCACGGCCTTCTGGACGGTCCTCAGCGCCGAGCCGCTGCAGATCCCGTCCAGCTTGCGGCTGATGATCGTGGGTGGCGAACGGGTTTCGGCTGCCGCGCTTTCCCGGTGGCGCACGGCCCATCCCGGCCTGCGCTGGCTGAACGGCTATGGTCCGACCGAAACGGCGATCACGGCGACGCTGTACGATGCCTTCGGCTGGCACGACGGACTGGGCGAGGTGCCGATCGGCCGGCCTATCGGCCCGGCCCGGGTTCTGGTGGCCGCCCCCGATGGCAGCCCGGCCCCCTTCGGAGTGGCGGGGGAGTTGTGGATCGGCGGCGCGGGGCTTGCGCGGGGCTATCTCGGGCGACCGGACCTGACCGAGGCGTCCTTCGTGGATACGCCCCGGTCGCCGGTCGCGCCACGATTCTACCGGACCGGCGATCTTGTCCGCTGGACGGACACGGGCGTGCTGGCCTTCCACGGGCGGATCGACCGGCAGATCAAGATCCGGGGCTACCGGATCGAACTGTCGGCGCTGGAGGCGCGCCTGGAACGCGACCCGGCCATCGCGCGTGCGGCAGCGACGCTGGACCGGGCGGGAAGCTCGGCCGCGCGGATCCTGATCTGGGTGCAGCCGGCCGCAGGGGCGACCGCGCCCGAGGCTGCCAGCCTGCAGACGCTGGTCGGATCGGTTCTGCCGCCCGCCGTTCGCCCGGCGATCATGGTCGTGGACGACATGCCCGTGACCCCGGCCGGCAAGATCGACCTTGGTCGGCTGCCGCGCCCCGACGCGGAGTCGGGTGACACCGACTCCGAGGACACCTGGGAACCGGCGGGCGAGGATGTCGCGCGGATGCAGGGTGTCTTTGCCGCGATCCTGGGTCTGGATCGGGTGGGGCCGGACCAGTCGTTCTTCGATCTCGGCGGCCATTCCCTGGTCTCGCTGCGCCTGATGGGCCAGATCGAGCGCGAGTTCGGGCGCAGGTTGCCGGTGACGCTGCTGCAGACTGCACCCACGCCCCGTCTTCTGGTGGCCGCGCTGGCCGGGGATATCGCCCCGACCCGTCACGAGGGCCTGGTCGACGTCCAGCCCGACGGCGATCTGCCGCCGATCTACGCGGTGCAGGTGCTTGGCCCCGATGCATCGCTGTTTCGTCCGCTGTCCTGGGTTCTTGGCAAGCGCCAGCCCTTTTTCGGCATCAACCTCGATGTTTTCGATCCGCTGACCCCCGATACCATCGTCGGCATCGCAGAGGTCATGGCGCGATCAATCCATGCGCACAGCGCGGGGCGCCCGGTGCGCCTGATCGGGGTCTCGCATGGTGCGCAGTTCGCCTATGAACTGGCCGGGCAGTTGCGCGCGGCGGGGTGCGAGGTTGCCACGCTGATCATCCTGGATGCGACCGGACCGGATGGGCGCCCGCAGCTGCCGCGCACCATTGGCAAGGTCCTTCGCAGGATCGTCGATGATCCGGGCGAGCTTTTTCGTTCGAGGATCGGCAAGCTGAGGGACGCGCTCGGGTTCCGGTTCGAGGCGGTGAAGGACCGTTTCCTCTCTGGGGTACTTGCCGAGGGCCGCGCCCGCGAAAACCTGACCGCCGTCAGCTATGGCGTCCGGATCGACGCCATGGTGAACCGGTTCCAGCCGTCGGACTACGGTGGGCATGTCATCGTCGTGCGCGCGATCGACGATTTCAACGATGCGCCGGAGGCGATCGAAAGCTGTCTTGGCTGGCGTCGCGTCGTGTCGGGACCGATCGAACTGGTGGAGATTCCGGGCGGGCACCTGTCGCTGCTGGAGGCGCCCCATGTGGAACGGCTGGCGGCCGCCCTGCGCGAGAGGTTCGCGGCTTCGCAGGCTTCGGGCCCTGTCGATACGTTGGCAGCAAGCGTGGCCAACGTCGCCGACATGATTGCGGATCTTGCCGCTTCAGGCGCGGAGCCCGAATACAGCGCCCTTGCCCGCCGCTGACCCCGATCCCACGATACACCGGTTGCAGCCCCGGCAGGGCTTGCTAGGTTGCCCTCATGCGCTTTGCCGTCCTGACTGACATCCATGGAAACTCTGCGGCCCTCGATGCCGTTCTCGATGATCTGTCGCGCGAGGATGTCTCGGCGATCGTGAACCTGGGCGACAGCCTGTCCGGGCCGCTTGACCCGGCGGGAACGGCTGACCGGCTGATGCACCTGGGCCTGCCCAGCGTGTCCGGCAACCACGATCGTGCCCTGATAGACCGTCCGCCCGAATCGATGGGCCTGTGGGAAGCCTGGACCTGGCCGGATCTGTCCGAGGCGCATCTTGATTGGGTGCGCAGCCTGCCGCCGCTTCTGGAGCGCGACGGGGTGCTGCTGTGCCACGCAACGCCGGCGGCGGACGACCGGAACTGGCTGCACCTGCGCGGGCCGGACGGCTGGATGGGGCGTGCGCCGGCCGAGCATATCGAGGCCGAGGCGGCCGGGCGGGCCGAGGGCCTGATTCTGTGCGGACACACGCACATCCCGGATATGGTGGCGCTGGCCGATGGTCGTCTGGTGGTGAACCCCGGGTCCGTCGGTTGCCCGGCCTACCTTGATGGCCGGTTCGACCCGCCCACGCGGATGGAACAGGGGACCCCCCATGCGCGCTATGCGATCCTTGCCCAGATGCAGTCCGGGTGGCGCGTCGATTTTCGCGCCGTGCCCTATGACGGCCGGGCCATGGCGGACCGGGCCGCCGAACGTGGCGCGCATGACTGGGCCGAGGCGATCCTGACGGGGCGGGTCACGCCGGGCTGATGCGCATCATTCCTCCGCGGCGCGGATGGCAATGCGCTGGCGCAGGGCGCCCGAGGCGCGGTCAAGGACAAGGATCTCGTCGTTCTCTGTCACCACGGCGATCCAGTCGCCGCCCAGGGTGATCGCGCGGGCGGTTTCGCCCGGGGGCAGGGCGATGCTGTCGGGCAGCCGAGGATCCGGCGCGGTGTCGATCGGGCCGGTGGTCGGAGTGGAAGCCGGGAAGCGGGTGGCGAACAGCACGACCAGAACGCCCATTCCCACGATCATCGTGGCGGTCAGGGCCGTGACAAGCAGCTTCAGAAATCGCAGGGTCCGCGCGTCTTCGGGCCGAAGCGGGGTATCGTCGTCCATGTCAGCCTTTTCCGTCGCGGTCATCATCGGCGAAGGGCCGCCCGAGCGGCTGGATAAGGCATTGACCGTTCATGCGCCACCCGGTGCGTCGCTGTCTCGGTCGCGGCTGTCACGGCTGATCGCGGCAGGGGCGGTGACGCGGGATGGCGTCGCCGTGACCGACCCCCGTGCGGCCGCGCATCCCGGTGAAACCTACGACATTGCGGTGCCCGCCGCCGAGGACAGCCCCATCGAGGCCGAGGCGATCCCGCTGGAAGTGATCTGGGAGGATGGCGACCTGATCGTGATCGACAAGCCCGCGGGCATGGTCGTGCATCCCGCCCCGGGATCGAAGTCGGGCACGCTGGTCAACGCGCTGATCGCCCATTGCGGTGACAGTCTTTCCGGCGTCGGGGGCGCAAAGCGGCCCGGCATCGTGCACCGGATCGACAAGGACACGTCGGGCCTGTTGGTTGTCGCCAAGTCGGACCGGGCGCATCACGGACTGGCCCGGCAGTTCGAAAAGCATACCGCCGAACGGATGTATCTGGCCGTCTGCCACGGGGTGCCTGACCCGGCCGATCCGCGACTGCGTGGGGTGGCGGGCGTCAGTTGGGAAGCGGGGGCGGTGCTGCGTATCGCAACCCATCTGGCAAGGCATCCGACCGACCGGCAGCGGCAGGCGGTGGTGCGCGGCCAGGGCGGCAGGCAGGGCGGTCGGCCCGCCATCACGCGAGTCCGCGTGCGGGAGGTTTTCGGCACCCATGCCGCGCTGGTGGAGTGCCGGCTGGAAACCGGACGCACCCATCAGATCCGTGTCCACATGGCCCATGCCGGGCACGGGCTGATCGGTGATCCGGTCTATGGCGGGCGGCGGCGGCTGCCCGGATCGGCGACGGGCGCCACCGAGGCGGCAGGCTTTCTCCGCCAGGCGCTGCATGCCGCCGTACTGGGTTTTGCCCATCCGGTGAGCGGCGAGTCGCTGCGCTTCGAGGCGCCCTTGCCGTCGGACATGGCGGTGCTTCTGGCGGCCTTGCGCGGCGACGGGCTGTAACATTCGGGCGGAACGCACGGTTTTCGCACACCGCACAGCACATGGGCGTGAGCGCACCGACATCCGGCTTCCCTTTGCGACGGCGGAGGCTTCATCCTTCGTTAGCACTTGCAGGACAGGCTACTTGCGCTTTCACCGTGGGGGCCTATCTGTCATGTAAATCCGCGTAACATGGCCGCGGGACAGGAGGGAAACGATGTCGAGCTACGCCAATCTGCCGGCCCCGAGCCCCGAGCAGGGTCTGAACCGGTATCTGCAGGAAATCCGCCGGTTCCCGATGCTGGAACCGGAAGAGGAATACATGCTGGCCAAGCGATGGGTCGACCACCAGGACAGCGCCGCCGCGCATCGGATGGTCACCAGCCACCTGCGGCTGGCCGCCAAGATTGCCATGGGATACCGCGGCTATGGCCTGCCGCAGGCGGAAGTGATTTCCGAGGCGAACGTGGGCCTGATGCAGGCGGTCAAGCGGTTCGACCCGGAAAAGGGGTTCCGGCTGGCCACCTATGCGATGTGGTGGATCCGCGCCTCGATCCAGGAATACATCCTGCGGTCTTGGTCGCTGGTGAAGCTGGGCACCACCTCGGCGCAGAAAAAGCTGTTCTTCAACCTGCGCAAGGCCAAGGCCAAGCTGGGTGCGATGGAAGACGGCGACATGCGGCCCGAGAACGTGGCGAAGATCGCCCATGACCTTGGCGTGACCGAGGATGAGGTCATCAGCATGAACCGCCGCCTGGCAGGCAGCGACGCCTCGCTGAACGCGATGGTCGGGTCCGATGGCGACAGCGCGACCCAGTGGCAGGACTGGCTCGAGGACGAGGACGCCGACCAGGCCGGAGCCTACGCAGAGCGCGATGAACTGGACGCCCGGCGCGAGATGCTGGCGGCCGCCATGGACGTGCTGAACGAGCGCGAGCGCGACATCCTGACCCGGCGGCGTCTGGTGGATGACCCGATCACGCTGGAAGAACTTTCCGAAGGCTATGGCGTCAGCCGCGAACGCATCCGCCAGATCGAAGTGCGCGCCTTCGAGAAGCTGCAGGAGCGGATGCGCGATCTGGCCCGTGCGCGCGGTATGCTGGAAACCGCCTGACCAATGGGCTGCGGGCCGTCACGCGGCGGCCCGCAGGAACCCGTCGATGGCCGACAGCGCCTCGGGGAAATGGCCGATCAGGATGTGGCCACCTGCCGGATAGATGCGTGTGCGCGCACCCGGGACCGCGCGGCCGATGTAACGGGCGGCCGCTGCGGTGCCGAACAGGTCGTCCTCGGCAGAGAGGGCGAGCGTCGGGGCGGTGATCGCCGACAGGTCCCAGGCGGGCGGGTCGGCGGCAAGCCGGGCATCGTAGAGCAGACCATCAGCGCGCAGACTGACCGGCAGAATGCCGTGCAGCATAAGACGGGTGCGTGCCTGTTCGCTCGGTTCCGCCGCCGCGACCAGGGCGGGATCGGTCGCCAGCAGGGTTGCCAGCATCCGGTCCGGGGCTAGCCGCAGGGCGGCCCATACCGCCGTGTCGGATCGCAGCACGCGCGTGATGATCGCCTCGGCAACGGCATCGGGCGGCGGCGGGGCAGGGCGGCCCGGTACATGGGTGGCGGGCACCAGCGCCACCAGGGCGGCGGTCCGCGCGGGATGGCGCAGGGCGAAGGCCAGGGCCGGGTTCGCCCCGGCCGAGGCCCCGATCACCGCGACCCGGGCGACGCCCAGCGCATCGAGCAGGTCGGCCAGCGCATCGGCCTCGGAGTCGGGGCCATCCCGGGGGACGACCCCGGCGGGCATGGGCGTACCCGGGTAGCCGAAACGCGACGGCGCGACGACGGTCCAGCCGCGGCTCGGCAGATCGCCGGCCAGCGCAAGGCCCTGGTCATGGCCCCCGCCGGTGCCATGCAGCATCAGCACGGGCAGGATCATTGCCGGCGGGGCGGCCCCACCCAAGCCCGATGCGTCCCCGCGGACGAGGGCATAGGACATCGGGCCATGCCGCGTCATGATCTGCCCGGTGGGTGCCGGGACCGCGCCGCGCGCTGTCCCGAGGACGCGGGCGCGATCGGCCAGTCCGGCGCCCGTTGCCGCCAGCGCCGCTGTGCCCAGTATCAGGGTCCTGCGCCGCATCCCGGTCCTCCGTGCGTTTCGCTGTCGGGCGTCCTGCGCCGCAACGCTGACTTTGTGACAGGCTACGCGCCTATGCCCTTGCATTCCTTGTGCCGGATCAACCCCGGTCGGCGCCGATGATTTTCCGGCAGGGTCGACCGATATCCGGTCCATTCGCGCCATTCTGCGGCCACAGTTGCCGTCTAGGCGACGATCCACCAACCTGGACTACCGAGGCTGCCCTTGTCCGATCACCGTGACCTGCCCCGCTTGCCGCCCTCGGCGACCGATCCGCGGATCGGTCTGGTGGGCGTGGCCTGCGCCGCGACGTTCCTGGCCGGGCTGATCTGGCACGTTTCCCTGCCACCCCTGATGGCGCTGTTCGGGCTGATCCTGGCCTATGCCCTGCCGGTCACGGTGCTCGAGATCGCCCTGCGCCGGGTACACCGCGCGCCGACCACCGGCCTCGACTGGACCCGTGCGCCCGCGCCGTCGGTCGACCGGGTGGTGCTGAAGCTGATCGGGCTGGCTGCGTCGGTCGGGGCGGTCATCGCCGTGCATGCGCTGTTCCGGTTCTATGCGCCCGAAGACATGGGTATTCCGCTGGCGCTGATCGGCTGGCTGGCCCCCGGGCTGGCCGTGGTGGTTCCGGCCTATGTGTGGTGGGTGGATGCCCGCCAGGCCGACCCCGAGGACGACTACTGGCGCGTCGGCGCGATCCTGACCGGGCGGCTGCCCCTGGACGAGGGGCGCGCGCTTCGCGACCACGCGCTGGGATGGGCGGTCAAGGGCTTTTTCCTGCCGATCATGCTGGCCTATCTCTACAATAACCTGGGCAGCCTGCACATGCTTCGGGCGGTCCTTGCCGGTGATCCCGTGCTTCTGGTCTTCGGTCTGACCAAGATCGCGCTCATGCTGGAACTGGCCGTCGTCTGCACCGGCTACACCCTGACTCTGAAGGCGCTGGATGCCCATATCCGCAGCCCGAATCCTTATCTGGCCGCCTGGGTCGTCACGCTGGTGGTCTACGAACCTTTCAACCGCATCATTACCGGTCAGGTGTTCCGATATCGCACCGAGACGGGCTGGGTCGAGATGCTGTGGCAATACCCCGGCCTGACGGTCCCCTGGCTGACGGTGATCGTGGCCAGCTATGGGGTCTGGGTCTGGTCGACGGCAGCCTATGGGCTGCGCTGGTCGAACCTGACCCATCGCGGCATCATCACGAACGGGCCCTACCGGTTCACCAAGCACCCCGACTATGCATCGAAGATCACCTTCTTCTGGTTCGGCGCCGCCCCCTTCCTGACGGCCACATCGCCGTGGGCCGCGGTGGCGGGCACCGCGGCGCTGGTCATGGTGACCGGCATCTACTGGGGCCGCGCCCGGATGGAGGAACGCCACCTGTCGCAGGACCCGGTCTATGTGGCCTATGCGCTGGCAATGAACGAGCGCAGCCTGTTCGCACCTCTGGCCCGGCGCTGGCCGTGGCTGGCCTATGTGCCGCCCGAAGGCACGCCCCTGCCGCTGCCCGACCAATCCGGGGGCAGCGTGTCCGCGGCGGCCATGCCGGCGGAATAGCACCGCTTTACCTTCCCCGCGTGGGCTGTCAGCCTGCCGCGAAACAGGGGGAGGACCACCATGTCAGATCACGTCCGCTGGGGCATCCTGGGCGCGGCCCGCTTCGCGCGCGAACAGATGGCGCCGGCCATTCACGCCGCCCGTGGCGCCCGGATCGAGGCGCTGGCCACCTCCGATCCCGCCAAGGCCGAAGGGTTCCGCGCCTTCGCGCCTGACCTTCGCCTCCACGCGAGCTATGATGCCCTGCTTGCCGATCCGCTGGTCGAGGCAGTCTACATCCCCCTGCCGAACCACCTGCATGTGGAATGGGCCGCGAAGGCCCTGCAGGCGGGCAAGCATGTGCTGGTGGAAAAGCCCATTGGAATGCAGGCGGACGAGATCGACGGCCTGATCGCGCTGCGCGACCGGACCGGGCTGGTGGCAGCCGAGGCCTACATGATCGTTCACCACCCGCAATGGCAGCGTGCCAAGCACCTGCTTGCCGACGGGGCCATCGGGCAGCTTCTGCATGTGGACGGGTTCTTCTCCTACGACAACCGGGCCGAGCCCGGCAACATCCGCAACCGGCCCGAGACGGGCGGCGGATCGGCCCGCGACATCGGCGTCTACACCATGGGGTCGGCGCGCTGGATGACGGGCGAGGAACCGCAGACCGTGACGGCGGAACTGGTGCACGAGAACGGGGTCGAGGTGACCGCCCATGTGGTCGCGCATTTTCCGTCGTTCCGCTTCCAGGCCACGACATCCATGCGGATGCATCCGCGGCAGGAGATGACCTTCCACGGCACCCACGGCGTGATGCGCCTGACCGCACCCTACAACGCCAATGTCTTTGCGCAGGCCGAGGTGCATCTGGCCCGCAATACGCCGCCGCGCGGGCAGGGCGCCTCGGTCACGGTCGAACGGTTCACGACCGACAACCACTATGTCCACCAGGTCGAAGCCTTCGGGCGGTCGGTGCGGGACGGTGCACCTTTTGCCTGGACGCTGGAGAACGCCAGGGGCACGCAGGCGATGATCGACAGGGTGCTGTCGGCAGGCTGAAACGCGCGGCCGGGGGGGCTGCCCCAGGGTTCCCCTTGCCCCCCGTGCGACCGCCGGTCAGGATGTCACCACCCCCGCAACAGAGGCTGATCCCCATGCCCGTGAAGAACCGCATTGCCGAGATGGCCGAGGAAATCGCCGCCTGGCGGCAGGACATCCACGCCCATCCCGAGATCCTGTTCGACACCCACCGCACCTCTGCGCTGGTGGCCGACCGCTTGCGCGCGTTCGGCTGCGACGAGGTGATCACCGGCATCGGGCGCACCGGAGTCGTCGGCATCATCCGCGGCCGGGGCACCGGCACGGGCCGCACCATCGGCCTGCGCGCCGACATGGACGCATTGCCGATCCAGGAACAGACGGGCGTGCCCTATGCCTCCAGGACGCCGGGTGCGATGCATGCCTGCGGCCATGACGGGCATACCGCCATGCTCCTCGGCGCGGCGAAGTACCTGGCCGAGACCCGCAACTTCGAGGGCAGCGTCGCGGTGATCTTCCAGCCCGCCGAGGAAGGCGGCGGCGGCGGGCGCGAAATGTGCGCCGACGGCATGATGGACCGCTTCGGCATCACCGAGGTCTACGGCATGCACAACTGGCCCGGCCGCCCTGTGGGCAGCTTCGCCATCCGCCACGGCGCCTTCTTCGCCGCCACCGACCAGTGGGAGATCGTGTTCGAGGGCCGCGGCGGCCACGCCGCCAAGCCGCAGGAAACCATCGACACCACGGTGATGGCGTCACAGTTCGTGCTGGCCGCGCAGACCATCGCCAGCCGCAACGCAGACCCGGTGGGCCAGATCGTCGTGTCGGTGACCAGCTTCGAGACCTCGTCCAAGGCCTTCAACGTGAT
>CAYYOE010000067.1:0-13195 GCA_964473055.1 uncultured Rhodobacterales bacterium
CAATTGAAGTGCGGAGGTCTGTCTGATGCGGGCACTGGTCTTTCCGGGGCAGGGGGCGCAGTCGATCGGGATGGGGCGGTCGCTGAGCGATGCCTTTCCCGCGGCGCGCGCCGTGTTCGATGAAGTGGATGCGGCACTGGGCGAGGCCCTGTCGACACTGATCTGGGAGGGCGACATCGACACCCTTACCCTGACCCGAAATGCACAGCCCGCGCTGATGGCGACATCACTGGCCGCGATCCGCGCGCTCGAGTCGGCGGGCGATCCCTGGGAGGGAACCGCTTTCGTGGCGGGCCATTCGCTGGGCGAGTACTCGGCCCTCGCGGCGGCCGGGGCCTTGTCGATCGGGGATTGCGCGCGCCTGCTGCGATTGCGCGGTCAGGCGATGCAGGCCGCGGTGCCCGTGGGCGTGGGGGCGATGGCGGCACTGCTGGGACTGGGTTACGAGGCGGTAGCCGAGGTAGCGGCGGAAGCGGCTGCTTCGGGGCCGGGGGGCGAGGTTTGCGAGGCCGCGAATGACAACGATCCCGCGCAGGTAGTGGTTTCCGGGCATCGCGCTGCGGTGGAGCGCGCGGTCGAGATCGCGAAGGCGCGCGGGGCCAAGCGGGCCGTGATGCTGCCGGTTTCGGCCCCGTTCCACTCGGCCCTGATGCAGCCGGCCGCCGAGGCGATGGCGATGGCGCTCGACGCGGTCGAGTTGCGGATTCCCCGTGTCCCGGTCGTCACGAATGTGACGGCTGCGCCGGAACGCGATCCGGTTCGGCTAAGGGAACTGCTGGTGTCGCAGGTCACGCATTCGGTGCGTTGGCGTGAAGGTGTGGCGTGGATGGCCGACGCGGGCGTGACCGAGGCCTGGGAAGTCGGGGCCGGCAAGGCCTTGTCGGGCATGATCCGTCGGATCGCCCCCGAGATGGCGACGCGTGCCATAGGCACACCCGACGACGTGGCCGCCGTGTTCGGCGGGACGTGATCGCCGGGGGCGGCGCCCCGGCACCCCGAGGTGAACGCCAAGAACCAAGACGATGGCAGTTCGTCAACGGGCGCCGTCCGGGTGGCACATGTGGCGCGGCGCTGGTATGCCGTGGCGGAACGATGACAGGGAGCGGACAGCATGTTCGATCTGACGGGCAAATCGGCGCTGATTACAGGGGCTTCGGGCGGGATCGGCGCTGCCGTGGCGCAGGCGCTGCACGGGGCAGGGGCTACGGTGGGTTTGTCGGGAACACGCGAGGCCCCGTTGCTGGCACTTGCAGATAGCCTTGGCGAGCGTGCCCATGTTCTGCCCTGCGACCTGTCGGATGCCACGTCGGTCGAGGCGCTGACGGCCCGCGCGGTGGCGGCGATGGGTTCGGTCGATGTCCTGGTGAACAACGCGGGCATCACTCGGGATGGGTTGGCCATGCGGATGTCGGACGACGACTGGCAGGCGGTGCTGAACGTGAACCTGACGGCGGCCTTCCGCCTGTCGCGCGGGGTGCTGCGGGGCATGATGAAGGCGCGCTGGGGACGGATCGTGCAGATCACGTCGGTTGTCGGCGCCACCGGGAACCCGGGACAGTCGAATTATGCCGCGTCGAAGGCGGGTCTTGTGGGCATGTCGAAATCGCTGGCCGCCGAGGTCGCAAGCCGCGGCATCACCGTGAACTGCGTGGCGCCCGGCTTCATCACCACCGCGATGACGGACAAGCTGAACGAAGACCAGACCGCGCGGATCCTGACGCAGGTGCCCATGGGGCGCATGGGCGAGGCGTCCGAGGTCGCGGCGGCGGTTCTGTATCTGGCCAGTCCCGCGGCGGGTTATGTGACAGGCGCCACGCTGCATGTGAACGGCGGGATGGCGATGCTCTGACGTCCGGGACGGTCGGTTCGGTGTCGACCGGGAAAGCAGTTGCCTTCCGGTTTCGGTATGTTATAGGCCCGAGCAACCGGACAGGGCCGCAAGGCTCGGCCGTGCCAGAGGCCCGTCGGGGCCCGCAGAACAGGAACGGGCAAGGCCCCGAAACGAGGAAGTGGACATGAGCGACATCGCCGAGCGCGTGCGGAAGATCGTAGTGGAGCATCTGGGCGTCGAGGCCGAGAAGGTGACGGATACCGCCTCGTTCATCGACGATCTGGGCGCAGACAGCCTCGACACCGTCGAACTGGTCATGGCGTTCGAGGAAGAGTTCGGGATCGAGATCCCGGACGACGCTGCCGAAACGATCCAGACCTTCGGCGATGCGGTCAAGTTCATCACCGAACACCAGTAAGGTTCGGACGAACCTTCGGTTCATGCGGCGCCCTCGGGCGCCGTTCGCTTTTTCCGCCTCTGCCTTGCCCTTGCCGCCGACGCTGGTCGCGGCCTATCAGGCCACGACCTATTGCGTTGACGGATTTCCCCAGTGGTCGCTGCGGGTCGGATCAGGTTGCGCGGCGCTGTCGGCGGAACTGGGCCGCAGGGGTCTGGGCGGCGCGGCGTATGTCTCGGCCTGGAATCCGGCCGGGCGCCGTGCCCCGGCTGCGGCCAATGTCGCGGCGCATGGCAGGCTTCTAGCCCGGATCTCGGCGCTCGGTCTGCCGGCCTATCCCGGATGGGGTCGGGGCGATGCCGGGGACTGGCCTCCGGAACGGAGCATGCTGATCCTCGGACTGACGCGAAGCGCGGGGCAGGCGCTGGCGCGGGAATTCGCACAGCGTGCCTGCGTGGTGTTTCCCGCCGGAGGAACTGCGGCAATTCTTCCGACCCGCGCTTGACCCTGTCCCTGAACCGGGAAAGCCTGCCTGCGGGCAGAAGGAGGCGTCGCCGATGACAACACTGGGGGCAATGTACGGGGCAGTGCCGACCGACACCTTCTTCGGTGCGGAAAAGGCATCGGCAAACGGCCCGCTCGATGCCGATATCGCGTTTTTCGGGGCAGACGGGTGCACACCCTACGCGACCGTCGGCTTCTACTGTACGGGCGGGGCGGCGGCGATCCGCGGGGCGGCGGCAACCTATGCCCCGACCCTGGGCCACGAATCCTTCGACCTGGGGGGCGCTGCAATCCCGCCCGGGTTGCGTTTGGCCGACCTCGGGGATGTGCCTGTGGACCCCCATGATGCGGCGGGCAATCGCGCCCGGATCGCGGCGGTCACCCAGCGGGTGCTGGCGGCCGACGCCGTGCCTGTGCTGGTGGGCGGGGACGATTCCGTGCCGACGCCGTTTCTGCAGGCATTCGGTGAAAAGGCTGCTGGCGGGCCGGGAGGAAGGGTATCAATCCTGCAGATCGACGCTCACATCGACTGGCGCGACGAGGTCCAGGGCGAGCGGCTGGGCTTGTCGTCGACCATGCGGCGGGCATCCGAAATGGCGCATGTTGGGGCCATAGTGCAGGTGGGCGCACGCGGGGTGGGCTCGGCCCGGCCAGGCGATCTGGACGATGCCCGCGCGGCTGGCGTGACCTTCGTGCCCGCGCGGGACCTGCACCGCGATGGCCCGGGTGCGGCCCTGGCGGCGTTGCCTGTGGGCGTTCCCGTCGTGATCTGCCTCGATGTGGATGCGCTGGATCCCTCGATCATGCCCGCGGCCATCGGGCGCGCGGCCGGCGGGCTTTCCCATTTCCAGGTCGTTGAGCTGCTCGTGGGCGCGGCAGACCGCGCGCCGATCGCCGGGATCGCGGTTGCCGAGTTCATGGCGGCGCGCGACATGGACGGTCAGGGGGCGTTGGCCGCGGCGCAGTTGTTGCTGACGATGGTGGGCATCGTGGGCCGTCAGCGCGCGGGGTGACGCGTCAGCGCCGCGACCGGATCACCATGAGTTCGCCGATGTTCTCGCGCGTGATGTAGCCCAGAAAGGTGCCCGCCCGGTCGATGACGGCCACCGCCGGCCGGTTGCCCTGGTAAAGCGCGTCGAGCGCATCGGTCAGTGGGGCGGTCAGGCGGACCTCCGGGACCGGCTCAAGCGACTCTGACACCCGGCGCGGGCCGCCCTCACCGGCAAAGGCCGCAAGAATGGCTGAGCGGGTAACAAAGCCCAACAGGGCTCCGGTATGGTCGATCACTGGGAACTCTGCCTGGGTGGTGCGGATCAGCGCGGCGGCCGCCGCATCCATGCTGTCATCGGGCGCCAAGGCTTCGAAGGCGGTGATCATGGCATCTCGGGCGGCCAGGTTGCGGGCCGTTTCGCGCAGGGCGACGTCGCCGCTTTCCGCCGCGGCGGCGAGGAAGACGAAGATCGCGATCAGGACCAGGATCGGATTGCCGGTGGTCAGCCCGAGGAAACCGAACAAGAACGCCAGGACCTGACCGGCTGTTGCGGCAATTCGGGTGGCGGTGACGCGGGGCATGGCAAGCGCCAGGACCGCGCGCAGCACCCGTCCGCCATCCATCGGGAAGGCCGGAAGCATGTTGAAGATCACGAGGAAGAGATTGATCGCGGCCAGCCGCCCGAGAAACCCTTGCGCGGGGTCGTCCAGGGCCAGCAACCGGGAAAGCTGCGTTTCGGCCCCGAGGATCAGGGTCAGCACGGCCCAGATCACCACGTTTACCGCCGGGCCTGCAAGGGCCACCGCGATTTCCTGCCCGGGCTTTTCCGGCATCCGTTCAAGCCGCGCCAGCCCCCCGATCGGCAGGAGCGTGATGTCAGGGGTCGCGATCCCGTAGCGGCGCGCCATCAGCGCATGCCCAAACTCGTGGGCAAGGACGCAGGCGAAGAGCGCAAGCACGAAAAGCAGGTTCTCGGCCGCAGCGGCGGGACCTCCCACGATCCAGGCGCCCGCGGCGATCCAGGCGAGCAGCAGGAAGAAGGTGGCGTGGACGCGCACGTCCGACCCGAAAAGACGCCCGAGGGGAAACGACCATGTCATGTCGACGATCTAGACCGGTGAGACCTGAAGGGGAAGGCGGTGCCTTGTCCGGGGCGACATCCGATCCGGTCGCGGGTGCGCCAGGATGAGGTCGGGGCCGGGGCTTGGCCTCATCCTGAAGGATCTGCGAAAGGCACACCTACGGGGCCGGACTTGTGCAGGCTGTCACCGGGCCGCATGTCATAATGCGCGTCAGAACGGGATCTCGTCGTCGAAGTCGCCGGCCGGAGCGCGACCGCCGCTGCCGGCACCGCCACGGCCGCCACTGCCGCCGCGATCGAACTCGTCTTCACGGCCACGGTCGTAGTCCCCGCCGCCAATGCTACCACCGCCGCCGCCACCGTCGCGTCCGTCGAGCAGGGTCAGTTCGCTCCGATAGGGACGCAGGACGACTTCGGTCGTGTAGCGGTCGGCCCCGGACTGGTCTTGCCATTTTCGGGTCTCGAGCTGGCCCTCGATATAGACCTTCGATCCCTTCTTCAGGTACTGCTCGGCGATGCGCGCCAGCGGTTCGGAAAAGATCGCGACCGAATGCCACTCGGTGCGTTCCTTGCGCTCGCCCGTCGTGCGGTCTTTCCAGGTCTCGGACGTGGCGATGCGCAGGTTGCAGACCTTGCCACCATTCTGGAAGGTCCGCACTTCCGGGTCGCGCCCGAGGTTGCCCACGAGGATGACCTTGTTCACCGATCCCGCCATCTGCCGTTCCTTCCTGATTCCCTTTGTGCGCCACTCCACCACACCAGACGAACATGGTTAAGGGGCGGTTGACGCCCAAGGCCCGTGCCGGGGCTGGATCGGACCATCATTTGGGCTATGGTGCGGCCTTGGAAGCGGAGCGGGGCGTGCGATGCCGAAGTGGATGGTGGTCGTTCTGGCGCTGGGCGCCGCGGGGCCGGTTGCGGCCGATCCGTTGTTTTCCACAAAGGGAAGGGCAGGGTTGTTCACCGAACAGACGCGGCTGCTGGATGGTCGCCTGGCCGATCAGTACCGCCATTCGGTGCGCCTGCGTCCCGAT
The DNA here is from genome assembly GCA_964473055.1 of uncultured Rhodobacterales bacterium. Classification (GTDB taxonomy): domain Bacteria; phylum Pseudomonadota; class Alphaproteobacteria; order Rhodobacterales; family Rhodobacteraceae; genus UBA996. The sequence continues at coordinate 5,839 of CAYYOE010000067.1, forward strand.
CATGGGCGGGAAGGGGCCGGCCCGGCATTTCGTGGGGCCTACCGGGGTGAATACCTGGAACCGGCGCGGGCAGCTGCACGTCGGCACGGTGTGCCTGAGGATCTTTTCCTGCGGCTCGTGCAGACCGAGAGCGCCTGGAACCCGCGCGCGGTGTCTCCCAAGGGCGCGCGCGGTTTGGCGCAACTGATGCCCGGGACGGCCGCGATGCTGGGCGTGAACGCGGATGATCCGATGCAGAACCTGCAGGGCGGCGCGCGCTATCTGCGTCAGCAATACGAGCGGTTCGGGTCCTGGCGCCTGGCGCTGGCGGCCTACAATGCCGGGCCCGAGGCGGTAACGCGCCATGGGGGAGTGCCGCCCTTCGCCGAGACGACCGCCTATGTTCAGGCGGTCTGGGGGCGGTAGGCTTCCGCAGTGACGCGCCCTTGCCGCGCATGTTGCTTGTGCCGGACGTGTGCGCGGCCCCTCGCCGCAACCTGCTTGCATCGCCGTGCGGGCCGACGCATTTGAGGCATGAGACCGGGGCAGGGAGGTACCATGACCCATTCCGTCGCAATCCTTGGTGCGTCCGGATACACCGGCGCCGAACTGGTGCGCCTGATCGCGACCCATCCCGGGATGCGCATCGCTGCGCTGTCGGCCGATCGCAAGGCCGGGCAACCCATGGCGGCGGTCTTCCCGTTCCTGCGACACCTCGACCTGCCAGACCTGGTCACCATCCCAGAGATCGACCTTTCCGGGATCGATCTGGTCTTCTGTGCGCTGCCCCACGGCACGACGCAGGAGGTTATCGCCTCCCTTCCGCGGACAACCAGGATCGTCGATCTGTCGGCGGACTTCCGGCTGCGCGACCTGGGCGACTACGAGAAGTGGTACGGCAAGCCCCATGCTGCGCCGGACTTGCAGGCAGAGGCGGTCTATGGCCTGACCGAGTTCTACCGCAAGCGCATCCAGGACGCGCGGCTGGTGGCGGGCACCGGTTGCAACGCCGCCACGGGGCAATACGCTCTGCGGCCGCTGATTGCTGCGGGGGTGGTCGACCTCGACCAGATCATCATCGACCTTAAGGCCGGAGTCAGCGGAGCGGGGCGGTCGTTGAAGGAGAACCTTCTGCATGCGGAACTGTCCGAGGGCGCACACGCCTATTCTGCCGGGGGCATCCATCGCCATCTGGGCGAATTCGATCAGGAGTTCTCGGCAGTCGCCGGGCGCCCTGTGCGGGTGCAGTTCACGCCGCATCTGATCCCCGCGAACCGGGGCGTCCTGGCGACGGTCTATGTCCAGGGCGATCCGGGCATTGTGCACCGGACCCTGGCAGAGGCCTACGCGGACGAGCCGTTCCTGCAGGTCTTGCCGATGGGCGAGCTGCCATCGATTCGACACATCCGTGGGTCGAACTTCTGCCATCTGGGCGTGGTCGGCGACCGAATTCCCGGTCGCGTGGTGGTGGTGGCGACGCTGGACAACCTGACCAAGGGGTCGTCCGGGCAGGCGATCCAGAACGCCAACCTGATGCTGGGCCTGCCCGAGACCGAGGGGCTGATGCTGGCCCCGGTTTTCCCGTAAGGTCGGACGAGGGAGACGCCGATGAAGAGCCTGAAGAAGACCCGTCGCATCCAGATCGTGGCCCTGGCGGCCGTGGCCCTGACGATCTCGACCGCCCTGATCGGCTATGCCATGCGCGACGGGATCAACTTCTTCTATTCTCCCGCCCAGATCGCCGCCGAACCGCCGCCCCCGGATCGCAATCTGCGGATCGGCGGGCTGGTCGAGGAAGGGTCGCTGGTCCGCGGTCAGGGTGCGACTGTCACCTTCAACGTGACCGACGGTGCTGCCAGTATCCCGGTCACCTATACCGGCATCGTCCCAGACCTGTTCCGCGAGGGCGAGGGGGTGGTGGCGCAGGGGCGTCTGGTAGACGGCGTGTTCCGGGCGCACGAGATCCTTGCACGGCACGACGAGACCTACATGCCGAAAGAGGTGATCGACGTGCTGAAGGAACAGGGCGTCTACGTCGATCCCAATACCTGACCTGACAAGCAATCCAGAGGGCGCAACGCCCGCCCGATTTCGCCGGGCTTAACCGTCCCGACCGACCTTTGCCGTCACTCAAACGGCAAGGGTTGGCCCATGAAAACCGTATCCCAGATCGCGGACGAAATCCTCGACCGCGAGGGCGGCTATGTGAACGATCCCGACGATCCGGGCGGGGCAACGAACCATGGTGTGACGATCCACACCATGCGCGCCCTCGGCATCGACCTGAACGGCGACGGCCGCGTGACCGAGGCGGACGTCAGGCTGTTGACCCGGGCGCAGGCCAAGGAAATCTACATCGAGCACTATTTCCATCGCCCGAAGATCGCGATGCTGCCCGAAGTCCTGCACGCCACGGTCTTTGACATGTACGTCAATGCGGGCGGCAATGCGGTGAAGATCCTGCAGCGACTCTTGAACGACATGGGCCACGGGCTGGCGGTGGACGGGGCGATCGGGCCGAAGACGGCCGAAGCTGCCGCCATCGCGCATGCCAACGCGCCGCGGCATCTGGCCGACGCCTACGGGATAGCGCGGCGGAACTACTATTACGCCATCGGCGATCGCCGCCCGGCCAGCCGCAAGTATATCCGCCGACGGGACGGCGGAAAGGCCGGGTGGATCCGGCGCGCAGAGGAATTCATCTCGCCGCGCTACCACCTGACCGATGCAGAACATGCGCGCCGGATGGCGGCCTGGACATGACTGGCGGGGTGATCGGCGCAGTGCTGGGAGCGCTGTTCGGTGGCGGGCGTAACGTGGTGCGCGACACGGCCGAGGTCTTCCGGGTGAATGCCGAGGCCGAAGCTGCCCGCACGGCGGCATTCCAGAACGCCGCCCTCGGCCAGTTCGCCACGGAATTTGCCCACGCCCGTGTCGGCCTGTTCGACCGCTTCATTGACGGGCTGAACCGGGTGCCGCGGCCGGCGATGGCGCTGGGGGTTCTCTTCCTCCTCGGCTCCGCCATGGTCGACCCGATCTGGTTCGGCAGCAGGATGGCAGGGCTTGCGCTGGTGCCGGAACCGTTGTGGTGGCTACTGGGTGCGATCGTCAGTTTCTATTTCGGCGCCCGCCACCAGTCCAAGACCCGGGATTTTCAGCAGTCGGCCGCGGCAACCGCGATCGCGGCCGCGGCTATTGCCGCCCGATCTCCCCGTGAACCGGAGATAGGGCGCGGCGGGTCGGTCGACGCCTCGGGGGACAACGACGCCCCGCCTGAATCCGTCACGTCCCCGACACCCGGCGGCAGCAATCCCGCGCTGGACGCCTGGCGCGCGGGACGCTGATGGAAACCGCCATCATCAGCGCCGTGTCTGCCCACGGGCCCTGGGTGGTTCTGGTCTTCTACCTGCTCTGGCGCGACCTGCAGAAGGACACGGCCACCCGCGAGGCGCTGAACAAGAACACGGCCATCCTTGTCGAGATGACGACGCTGGTCCGCGAACGTCTGCCCCGGGGATGAGCGTGACGCGCATGAGCGATCTTTGGCGACGGCTGGTCGCCCTTGCCCGCAGGATCGGCCGTTCGCGAGGTCTGGACGAGGCCAGCAGGCGCAATGCACGGGCCGCCGAGGCCCTGGACGCCGCCGTGAAGGAGATGCTCCGGCAATGAGACAGGCGGTGTTGATGTTTCTCGCCGTAGCCGTCGCGCTGCAGATCGGCCGACGTGTTCTGACGGACACGGCGATCCAGGACCTTGCGCATGGCGCGACTGCGCTGATGGCGATAGCCATCGCGGGGACGTTCCTTTGGCTCTGGGCACGGCGCGCGACGCCGCTGGCGCTGGGCATGGCGCTGTCCTGGGCGGGCGCGGGGCTGATGCTGGGCTGGTGGTGGGCCTACGGATTGCTGGGGCGCCCCGAGGCGATGGCCCTCAGTCCGGTCTTCCTGAACTTCCTTGCGCTGTATGCCGTGGGGGCCATGCTGCACTTCATGGTGATCGCGCGGTCCTTCGATCTGCCCGAGCGGGGGATGATTCTTCCCCTCATCTTGTCGACGGCGGCGGCCTGGGCGGCATCGCTGGGCTTCTGACTCGGCTGCGTCACGGGGCTGCAGGTCACGCTGCCGCGACCCAAGGCCACAGTCCATTGGCGGCGCGGCAATAGACGCATATCGTGCAGCGCATGTTGATCGAACTTGCCCACTTTGCGCTCGTGCTGGCCCTGATCGTGGCCTGCGTACAATCCGTCGTGCCCCTTGTCGGGGCCCACAAGGGCTGGCGCGGCTGGATGGCTGTGGCCGACCCCGCCGCGACCGCCCAGTTGATTCTGATCGGGTTTTCCTTCGCGGTGCTGACCTGGGCCTTCGTCGTGTCCGATTTCTCGCTCCGCCTGGTCACGCTGAACAGCCACACCGACAAGCCGATGCTCTACAAGGTCACCGGTGTCTGGGGGAACCACGAAGGGTCATTGCTGCTCTGGGTGCTGATCCTTGCGCTCTTCGGCGCATCGGCGGCGTGGTTCGGGCAAGGCCTGCCGGAACGATTGCGCGCGCGCGTGCTGGCGGTGCAGGGATCGGTGGGTGTCGCGTTTCTGGCCTTCATGCTCTTCACGTCCAATCCGTTCCAGCGGCTGGCCACGCCCCCCCTGAACGGACAGGATCTGAACCCGCTGCTGCAGGATCCTGGCCTCGCCTTCCATCCACCGTTCCTCTACCTCGGCTATGTCGGCCTTTCGATGGCCTTCTCCTTCGCCGTGGCGGCCCTGATCGAGGGGCGCGTGGACGCCGCCTGGGGTCGCTGGGTGCGGCCCTGGACGCTGGCTGCCTGGGTCAACCTGACCATCGGTATCGGCCTGGGTTCATGGTGGGCCTACTATGAACTCGGCTGGGGCGGGTTCTGGTTCTGGGACCCGGTCGAGAACGCCAGCTTTATGCCCTGGCTGATCGCGGCAGCGCTGCTGCATTCGGCCATCGTGGTGGAAAAGCGCGAGGCGCTGAAGAGCTGGACGATCCTCCTTGCCATTCTGGCCTTCGGCTTTTCGTTGATCGGGGCCTTCATCGTGCGTTCAGGCATCCTGACCAGTGTCCACGCCTTCGCCAATGATCCTGACCGGGGTGTCTTCCTCCTGCTCATCTTCGCGTTCTTCACCGGCGGGGCCCTGACGCTTTACGCCCTCAGGGCAAGTGCGCTGGAGGCGAAGGGGGTCTTCGGCGTGGTCAGTCGCGAAGCGGGACTGGTCGCCAACAATGTCCTTCTGGCGGTAGCGACATTCGTCGTGTTCGTCGGCACGATGTGGCCGCTTTTCGCCGAGATGATCGTGGGTCGCGCGGTATCGGTCGGTCCGCCATTCTTCGATGCGGCCTTCACACCCTTCATGGTTGCCCTTGCGGCGATCCTGCCCATCGCCGCGATGCTTCCCTGGAAGCGGGCATCGCTGGCCCGCGGGATGCAACCGCTGTGGGGCATCCTTGCCCTGTCGCTTGCCGTGGGCGCTCTCACTTGGTCGATGCAGACCGGTCGGTCGATCATGGCGCCGGTCGGCGCGGTGCTTGCCGTGTGGCTGGTGGGCGGCGCGGCCGTTGACCTGTGGATGCGCACCGGGCGCGAGGGGTTCCGTCATCGCCTGTCCCGCCTGATGCGTCTGCCGCGCGCCGACTGGGGCAAGGCGGTTGCCCATGCGGGCCTGGGCGTCCTGTTCTGGGGCATCGCCGCGGTCATCGCCTGGGAGGTCGAGGACATCCGCGTTGCGCGCGAGGGCGACAGTTTCGAGGTCGGCGCCTATACGATCACGCTGGTCGATGTGCGCGAGGTCGAGGGGCCGAACTACATCTCGACCATGGCCGAGATGGCCGTGGCCCGCGACGGGCGGGCGTTGACGACGGTATTCCCCGAAAAGCGGTTCTATCCTGTTGCCCGCATGCCCACCACCGAGGCGGCCATCGACTATGGCTTCCTTCGCGACCTCTATGTGGTGATCGGCGACCCGCAGGACGAGGGCGGCTGGGCGGTTCGGACCTATGTCAAGCCGTTTGCCAACTGGATCTGGGGTGGAACGATCATCATGTCGCTTGGCGGCCTGATCTCGCTGACCGACCGGCGGCACCGCGTTGCGGCCGGGGCCCGGCGTTCGGCACCTTCGGGTGCGGTGCCAGCCGAATGAGACGGTTTGCGCTGGTCCTGATGCTGGCACTGGGGCCCGCCCTGTTTCCGGCGCCGGTTCTGGCGGTGCAGCCGGACGAAGTGCTGGACGACCCCGCGCTGGAGGCCCGCGCGCGCGCGATCTCGGGCGGGTTGCGGTGCCTCGTCTGCCGCAACGAATCCATCGACGACTCGAATGCCGAGTTCGCCCGCGACATGCGCCTTCTGGTGCGCGACCGGCTGGTCGAGGGCGATAGCGATGCCGAGGTGCTGGCATTCGTTGTCGCCCGCTACGGCGAGTATGTGCTGTTGCGGCCCACGACGTCGGGCGCCAACCTGATCCTGTGGTTGGCGGGGCCCGCGATGCTGGTCCTCGGCGGCGGGATCGCCGCAGTCTATCTGCGCCGTCGCGCCAAGGCCGCCGCGCCTGCCGAGGCCCGGTTGACCGCCGACGAGGAAGCGCAACTCAAGCAGGTCCTTGACCGGGACTGATCCGGCCGCCGCCCAAAGGTCAGAACAGGTCCGGCCGGACAGGCCGCGTGGCCCACCATGCCCGGGTTGCCGCCAGCAGGCGGCCTTCCGGTGTGTCGGGGCCGGCGGCCACGCCAGCCGCAGCAAGGGCGCGGGAAAGAGCGGCGCGCGATCCGGGGCCGAAAGAGCCGTCCACCGTCACGACCTCGCCCAGATCGTTCAGCAGCGTCTGTGTGCCGCTGTCGAGCGTGCGTGCGTCCAGTCGTGCCAGCAATCCACGCGCTTCCTGTGCGGCATCGGCCGCAGGCAGATGCACGGCCTTGGCCGCGCGCACGGCCGCATCGGCGGGCGTCAGTCCGGGCACGCCGCCGTTCAGGACGATCCAGGCGGCATTCGCCCCGCCCCAGCCGTCGCCGCGCGACAGGCCCATGTCGTACCAGCGCACCGCCTGCGCCATGTCCCGCTCGCCAAGCTGCCCGCCCATGATCATCCGGCCGAGCTCGGACGGCGAGAAGGGGTGCCCGCCTTCCGCCGCCTTCACGAACCAGTCGCGGGCGCGTTCGGGGTCGGGCGCCCGACCGTCCCAGCCATACAGCGCAACGCGGCCAAGGTTATCCCAGCCGTAGATGTCGTCGCGTTCGGCCGACTGGTTGAGATAGGCCAGCCCGCGTTCGGGAATGTAGCGGTCGGAATCCGGCCGCATGAAGTACATGCCCAGCTCGTTCATCGAGTAGGTATGGCCAAGTTCGGCGGACCGGTTCAGCAGTTCCCA
>CAYYOE010000068.1:0-13100 GCA_964473055.1 uncultured Rhodobacterales bacterium
ACCAGGAACCGCGCCCCGGCGACCAGTGCGACAAGCCCTACCAGGACCAGCGCCAGCGCCTTCCACGTCGGCATGATCACATGTTCGACCGCGGGTTCGTCGCCGGCGCTGCGCAGGCAGATCGCGAGGTAGGTCAGGATGCCGACCACGAGGACTGCCCCTTCGACCCGTCCCAGGTTCCCGTCCCAGAACAGGGGAACCAACAGGGCCGACGACCCCAGCATCCACAACAGGTCGCGCCGCAGGTCGGCCAGGCGCGCGACGATCGGGCCGATCAGGGCGGCCACGCCCAGGATCAGCAGGATGTTGGCGATGTTCGATCCGACGACGTTGCCGATGGCAATTCCGCCGCGCCCGGTGAGTGCCGCCTTGAGCGACACCAGAAGTTCCGGCGCCGAAGTGCCAAACCCCACGATGGTCAGTCCGATGACCAGCGGTGGTACCCGAAACCGCTCGGCCAGGGCAACGGCGCCCCGCACAAGCCAGTCGCCGCCAAGAACCAGCAGGACCAGCCCCGCGGCGAAGAGCAGATAGACCAAGATGGGTACCCCGTTGCGCGATTCGTTCCGGCGGTGCCCGAACACTTGGTGGACATATGGAAACCCGGCGCCGGTTCAAGCCGGGCGCATGGCTAGCGGCGGAAGTTGCCAGGGTTTGCCACGCCTGGGGTCAGCTTCGGGAATCGGGAAGGTGGATCCGCGAAACCTGTTCGGCGATCGGGTCGGTCGACAGGGGGTGGGTGTCCGCGGAGTAGGAGGCCAGATCACCGACCGGCGCCCATGCGCCGTCGCGGTAGATCTCGAGCGCCGGGAACGAAGCCTTGTAGCCCATCTTCGCGCTGCCCGGCACCCAGTAGCCCAGGTAGACGAAGGGCAGGCCCGCCTCACTGGCGATCCTGACATGGTCGAGGATGATATGCGTCCCGAGGCTCTGCCCGGCACGGTCAGGATCGTAGAAGGAGTAGACCATCGACAGCCCGTCATCGAGCACGTCCGTCAGGCAGACCGCCACCAGTTCGCGTCGGCGCGACCCGGGCGGCGGGCCGTCGGTGTATTCGATCACCCGGCTGCGGATCGGGGTTTCCTCGATCATCGCGGCGAACTCGAAGATGTCCATGTCGGCCATCCCGCCATCGGCGTGCCGACTGTCCAGATAGCGGCGGAACAGCGCATACTGGTCCTCGGTGGCCCAGGGGCTGGTCGCCTCGCGCTTCAGGGCGTCGTTTCGGCGCAGGATGCGGCGCTGCGTGCGCGTGGGGTGAAAATCGGCGACGCGGATCCGCGCCGAATAGCAGGCCGAGCATTCGGCACAGGACGGGCGGTACAGCACGTTCTGCGATCGCCGAAAGCCCTGTTTGGACAGGGCATCGTTCAGTTTCTCGGCGTAGTCCCCCTGCAAGGCCGTGAACAGCTTGCGCTCCATCCGGCCGGGAAGATACGGGCACGGCTGGGGCGCCGTCACATAGAACTGGGGGGCGATCGGAAGGGTGTGACGCATGGCTCTGGACGACCTGACAGGTGAACGTTAGCAAGCCGTGACGGGCGCGCCAAGCCCCGACTTCGCAAGCCATGGTTGAAGCTAGGAATTCACCGCGACGGTTCCCAGGACGTGATCGGTCAGTCCCTGACCTCTCCGTGACAGGATCATGGAAGCGATCGAGACGAGCTGCAGCGGAAACACGGCGACCGAAACCGTATAACCCAGCGTATGCAGCGCCGCCGAGGCCGCATCGAGACGCGCGCCCCCCGGGGCCCGGATCTCGATCCCGCAGAACCGCATGCCCGGGGTGGCGGACCCACGGGCAAGCGTGACCCAGCGGTAGAGGAAGCCGACGGTCAGCCAGAGCAGAGGCAGGAAAAACAGCCCCACGAAGGCCGTGAACGGGATCGCCACGAGCACGAGAAGCAGCACAATCAGGCTGTCGAGCACCCAGGCCAGGCCGCGCTTGGCCGTCACGCCCGCGTAAAGATGCGGGAACTGGTCGGGGTCGGGGTGAAACGCGGGCAGGGCAGGGTTCATCGGGTGACCTTGTCGGTGAGGCGTGTCAGACGGATTGCCCGGCCCGGAAAGGTTCCGGGCCGGGGAAGGCGATGGGTCGGGTGCGCCTGGGGGTCGTCAGGCCGGCCAGGGCGATCCGCCCTGGTCATCGCGGCGCTCGTCGTCGCGGCGATCCTCCCGCCGGGTGTCGTCTTCGGCTCGGGGCGCACGGGCGCGAGCGGCCCGGTCATCCATGAACTGGTCGAACTCGGCCTTGTCCTTGGCTTCGCGCAGGCGCTGCAGGAAGGCTTCGAAGGCCGCCTGCTCTTCTTCCAGCCGACGCAGCGTCTCGGTCTTGTAGGCGTCGAAGGCCATGTTGCCGGACGGCCGCATCGCGGTGCGGGCGCTCGCCCACATCTCGTGGCTTCTGGTCTTGCTGCAGGACTTGCTGAACATGCGCTTGCTCCAGATCATGTAGGCCAGAAGGGCGAGGCCGACCGGCCAGAAGAAGATGAACCCCAGCACCATGGCGGCGATCCAGGCGCCCTTGCCGCGATCGTCGAGCCAGGCTTCGGCGCGGCCGAACCAGGACATCCCGTCGCGGGCCCGAACCGGTGTGCCGGACGGGGGGGAATAGACAGTGGCGGTCATCGGCGATCCCTTTCTGCGGTGTGCCCCGCTCTGCGGAGGCTCATGTGAACCCTTTTCACATTGCAGCAGATGGGGGCTGCCAGGCGCCGCGCAAGGGGTGATGTGAAGATAATTCACATCCTGGGTGCCGGGCGTGCCAGCGGCCCTGGAACGACCGGACTCCACCCGGTCGCCCCCAGCCCCTTGACCGGCTGGTTCGGGCTGGGCAGCCTGCGCTAGGATTTTGTGATGACGCCGACGCGGGCCTCCCTCGCGCGCCACACTTCTTCTGAGCTATCGAGAGACGCCCATTGACCCGCAAGAAGCCTTCTGCCCTGCGCCTCCTGATCGACGCTCTGTCGCGCCTTGTCTTTCCGGCAGTGGCATCGCTCGGCTTCACGCAATCCGACGACGTCCTGCACAGCTTCGGCGATGCAGGAGATGTCTACGCGGGCAAGTTCTTCACACTGGTTGCGTCGGACACTCTGGCAAGTCTGGACGTTGCTGTCAGCAAGGGACGTGAACCAGGACTCGGCATGAGCCTCACGGCCACCCGGTTCGACGGCCCTGTCGACAGCCTCGCAATTGCCGTCGAGCGCGCGACATTGGCAAACGAAATGGCACGCCTCAAGATCCTCTCGTCCTCCAGCGCGCCCTTTGACTATCTTTTCGTCGAACGACCCCTCGGCCTCCTCCCACGTCCCTGGAAGCTGGTGGCGGCCAAGGACCCGGAGGCAACCCGCCGCGCCGCCGAGGACCTGGCCCAACGCGCGGCACGCTTCCTGACCGCCCGGATGCCCGATGCCCTCCGCAAGGTCCAGGCAAAGCCCACCGCAATCATCTCGTCCTCCGGCGATGTCACCTACACACTCTGTGACTACCCTCTCCCATCCTGGCTGAGGGTGATCGAGAGAATCGTCAGCATCGGACTGCCGAAACCTGGCGATCCAGGTCCGCGCTAACTGTAGCCGCGCAGGCCCTCGTCTGCCGCCGCCGCTCCCGACTGGCTGCTTCGACGTGTCCCAAATATCCTCGGGGGGCGGGCCGCAGGCCCGGCGGGGGGCAGACAGCCCCCCGTCCCCCCTTTGTCCCCTAGCCCCGCCATCACCCGCAGAACCCCGCGACCGTCGCGCCCGTGATCCGCACCAGATCCCCGGGTGCCACCGCGAACACATGCCGGGGCGTCCCCGCCGCCGCCCAGACCACGTCGAAGTCCAGCAGCCGCGGGTCCATCCACGTCCGCACCGGCCGCAGGTGCCCGACCGGCGCCACGCCGCCGATGGCGAACCCGGTCTCGGCGCGGATCAGGTCGGCGTCCGCCTTGCCCACGGGTTCGCCCGCCAACGCCGCGGCCATCCCCGCGTCCACGCGGTTGCCCCCCGCCGTCAGGAACAGAGCCGCATGGCCCGACCCCTCGCCCCGGAACACGATCGACTTCACGATCTGGTCCAGCGCACAGCCCGCCTCGCGCGCCGCGTCCTCGGCCGTCCGTGTGGTGCCCGGCATCTCGACCACCCGCACCGCGACCCCGGCTACCGCGAGCGCCGCCTCGACCCGCGCCAGACTCTTCGACATTGCCACCCTCCCCTGTCCGGCGCGGAACCGAACCACCACGCCCGCGCCGATGCAACCCGTGCCGCCCGCCCGGTTGACCGCGCGCCCCCCCCGGTCGACAACGGCCGCATGACCAGTCCGCTCGACACCCGCCTGACCCGCGCGCCACGCCCCTTCGACCGCGACCGTGCCGCCGATGTGGCCGGCCGCCTGGCCCCGTCCGACACGCCGACCGGCGCGCTGGTCGAGGGCACGGCCGGGTGCAGCCCCTATCTGGGCGGGCTCATCGGTCGCGAGGCGGACTGGCTGGCCACGGCGCTTGCAAAAGACCCCGACCTGGTGATTGCCGACCTGCTGGCCGAGGCCGCGGCGCTGCCGCCCGAGGGGCTCGATCCCGGGCTGCGGGTGCTCAAGCGCCGGGCCGCGCTGTGGATCGCCCTGATGGACCTGGGCGGCATCTGGACGCTCGACCAGACCACCCGCGCGCTGACCGATGTCGCCGACGCCGCCGCCGACAAGGCCCTGCGCACACACCTGCGCGCCGAGGCCCTGCGCGGCCGCCTGCCGGGCGTAGACCCGGACGACCCCGCCGCCGGGGGGCTGGTCGCGCTGGCCATGGGCAAGATGGGCGCGCATGAACTGAACTATTCCTCGGACATCGACCTGATCCTGCTGTTCGACGGCGCGCGCCACGGGGCCGTTTTCGACGAGGTGCGCGCGGGCCTGATCCGCGTCACCCGCCGCATGACCGCGTCCTTGTCCGACCTGACGGCCGATGGCTACGTCTTTCGCACCGACCTGCGCCTGCGCCCGGATGCCGCCGTCACGCCCGTCTGCCTGTCGGTCGAGGCGGCGGAAAGCTACTACGAAAGCCTCGGGCGCACCTGGGAACGCGCGGCCTATATCAAGGCGCGGCCCTGCGCGGGCGACATCACCACCGGCGACGCCTTTCTGCGCACGCTGACGCCCTTCGTCTGGCGCAAGCACCTGGACTTCGCCGCGATCCAGGATGCGCACGACATGCGCCTGCGCATCCGCGACCACAAGCGCCTGCATGGCCTGTCGCTGCCCGGCCACAACATGAAGCTGGGGCAGGGCGGCATCCGCGAGATCGAGTTCTTCACCCAGACCCGCCAGCTGATCGCAGGCGGGCGCGACCCCGCGCTGCGGGTGCGCGGCACGGTCGAAGGGCTGGCGCGGCTGGTCGCGGCGGGCTGGGTTCCGCAGGAAACGGCGGCGCAGCTGTCCGACGACTACCGCGCGCACCGCACCGTGGAACATCGCCTGCAGATGATCGCCGATGCCCAGACCCACGACCTGCCCACGACAGATGAAGGTTTTGCCCGCCTCGCCGCCTTCATGGACCGCGACGACGGCGACCTGCGGCACGAACTGCGCGAGCGTCTCGCCCGTGTCCACGAACTGACCGAGGGGTTCTTCGCCCCCGGCACGGGCGCGGGCACGGGCACCACGCTGCCCGCAGGCTTCGACCTGACCCCCGAGATGGAGGCGATCGTCGCCCGTTGGCAGACCTATCCCGCGCTGCGGTCGGACCGCGCGCGGGATCTGTTCCGCCGCTTGCGGCCCGAGTTCCTGCGCCGCCTGGGCCGTGCTGCCCGGCCGGACGAGGCGCTGATCCATCTCGACGAATTCCTGCGTGGCCTGCCCGCCGGGGTGCAGCTGTTCGCCCTGTTCGAGGCGAACCCCGCGCTGATCGACCTGATTGTGGACATCGCCGCCACCGCACCGGGGCTGGCCCGCTATCTGGGGCGCAACGCGGGTGTGCTGGATGCCGTCATCGGTGGCGGGTTCTTTGCGGCATGGCCAGGCGTGGCGCGGCTGACCACCGATCTGGTTGAAGCCCTGGCTGCCGTGCCGGACTACGAGCGCAAGCTCGACACAGCGCGGCGCTGGTCGAAGGAAGTGCATTTCCGTATCGGCGTGCACCACTTGCGCGGCCTGATCGGCGCAGAGGAGGCTGGTCACCAGTATGCCGACCTGGCCGAAGCCTGCCTGGCCGCGCTGTATCCCGCCGTCGTCGCCGATTTCGCCGACCGCCACGGTCCCCCGCCCGGGCGGGGTGCCGCCGTCTTCGGCATGGGGTCGCTGGGCGCACGTCGGCTGACGGCTGGGTCCGATCTCGACCTGATCGTGATCTACGACGCGGCGGGGCAAGAAGCGTCAGAAGGTCGCCGACCGCTGGCAGCCCGTGCCTACTACGCCCGCTTGACCCAGGCCCTTGTCACCGCCCTGACTGCCCCCATGGCCGAGGGGCGATTGTACGAGGTGGACATGCGTCTGCGACCGTCCGGGCGGCAGGGCCCGGTGGCGACCTCGCTCGACGCCTTCAGGGACTACCAGCAGACCGAGGCCTGGACCTGGGAACACCTAGCGCTGACTCGCGCGCGGCCTGTGGCCGGCGATCCGACCCTGGCCGCCGACCTTACGGCATTCCGCGTCGATCTGATCGCGCGTCCCCGCGACGTGGTCCGGACCCTGGCCGATGTGGCGGACATGCGTGGCCGGCTGGCCGATGCGAAGGCCCCAAGCGGCCCGCTGGACGCGAAGCTCGGCCCCGGACGACTGCTGGATCTCGACCTGATTGCCCAGACCGGCGCGCTTGTGGCTGGCAGTCCCACAACGGATGCCGCCACCCAGATCGCCGCGGGACAGGACGCGGGCTGGCTGACCCCCGACGAGGCGGCAACGCTTGTCGCCGCACAGGCGCTGTTCTGGAAACTTCAGGCCGCAACCCGGCTCTTGACTGACGGGCCGCTCGATCTTGCCGCGGTGGGGCGTGGCGGCACCGCGTTCCTTCTGCGCGAGACCGGCATGGACAATGCAGAGGCGTTGATGGCGGCGGCCACTGCCATTGCCGATGCGGCGGCTGCCGTGGCCGACGCGCGGCTTGCCGTGTCCGGTAGCCCCGCATAGGGTTCCGGAAACGGAGATCCCGAATGACCAAGGCCCCAGACCTCGACCCGGGCGGACTGATTTCGGAAGCCTACCGGATCGACGGGATCGCACCAGCCGAGTGCCGGTCAATCTTCCTGGACTGGGCGCTGAAGCTGCCACCTGACGTCGACGCGCGAGATGCCATCTCCGAGCTTTTGGCCCGGCATGGGACGGATAATGCGGTGCATCCGATGACGACCGTCCTGCGCGACGGGCTGGCGCCGACCCCGGCGGCACGCCGCCGCCCTCGCGGTTAGGCGCCGTGCCGGTCGCGTCCGGCAGACCGCGTCAGCTTCTTTCGCGCTCTGGCGGCCAGATCAGCGACTGCACCGTGTAGACAAGGATCGCCGCCCCCACAGCGCCCGCCGCCGCCACGCCCAGCAGCGTCAGCGCGTCGATCGGACCGCCCACATCGCGCAGGCCCGAACTGGTGATCGCCCAGACAAATGCCACGGCCGCCACCGCGCCCACGGGCATCGCCAGCTGTGCCAGCAGGAACTTGCGCCAACTGACCGAATGGTCGCGGATCAGGACGTAGAGGTAGAGCAGCGTGACGATCCCCGCCACCACCACCATCCCCCAGAACAGCATGCGGCCGAACATCTCTTCAAAGACCGCGATCAGTGTGCCGATGGTCATTTCCTTCATGGTGTCGTCTCCTTCCGGTCCCGGGCGTTCAGGCCAATCCGCGCAGCATGGCATTGTAGGTGGCCTTGAGTGCCACTTCCTTCATCAGCCAGCTGATCCACAGCTCTTCCAGCGGCGCGATAACGCCCGGGAAGCTCGGCACCAGATTGTTGTGATAATCGAACTCGATCAGCATCGCCCGGCCTACGCGAGTGATCAGCGGGCAGGACGTGTATCCGTCATAGGCTTCGGTCCCCTCACGGCCCTGAATTGCGGCCACCAGATGATCCTCGACCACCGGCACCTGCCACTTCACGCTGGCCGCCGTCTTGCCCTTGGGCACGCCCGCCACATCACCCAGGCTGAAGACGTCGGGATAGCGCGGATGGCGCAGGGTCTTCTGGTCGGCTTCGACCCAACCCTGATCCGTCCACTTGTCGGCCCAGGACAGGCCCGACTGGCGGATCACCTCGGGCGCCCGCTGCGGCGGGATGACGTGCAGGTAGTCGTAGCCTTCCTCGCGGTCGCCTTCAGGCGTGGTGAACACCGCTACCTTGCGGCCCGGGTCGACCGATTTCAGGACATGGTCATAGACCGTCCCGATGCCCCGCTCGCCAAACAGCATCCGGACCTTCTCGGCCACGATCGGCACACCGAACAATGTCTTGTTCTGCGCGGCATACAGGAATTCGGCGCGGCCCCGGTTGCCTGCCTTGGTGGTCAGGTCTTCCAGCAGGAAGGCGTGCTTCAGGGGCGCGCCCGCACATTTCATCTCGGTCGCGGGCCGGGTGAACACCGCGCGGCCCCCCGTTTCGGTAAAGTTGCGGACGGCCTGCCAGGTCTTGGCCGCGTATTCGGGCCCGGCATAGAGGGCCCCGATTCCATCGCGCCCCACCATGTCCAGATCGAAGCCTTCGATCGCGGCATGGTCCAGGACCAGACCCGGCGCTACGACGAGGAAGTCGTAGTCCAGACGCTGCCCGCCCGAGGTCTCGACCACCTTCGCCTCGGGGTCGATGCCTGCCGCCGCTTCGGCCACGAGGGACACGCCGCGCGGCAACCAGTCGGTGGTCTGGCTGACGGTGTAGCTGGCGGGTTTCAGCCCGGCCGCGACAAGGCTGAGGCCGGGCTGGTACCAGTGCTCGACGCGCGGATCGAGAATCGTGATCTCGGCACCTGACAGTCGCTCGACCAGCCGGTTCGCCATGGCGGCACCCGCCGCCCCTGCGCCGATGATGATGATCTTCGCTCGCGTGGGCACAACTTGTGCCCGTGCCTGCGGGGCACCAACCGCGGCCAGCGCTGCACCCCCTGCGGCAAGACCAAGTAGCCCACGTCTTCCGATCGATAGTCTTTCCAGATCAAGCACGCGTCTCTCCTCTGCGGTAGGTCGGGAAGATCCCTGCGCCCGCTACTTCTATTGTATTCAATAAACTTAATGTATGGGGTGGCATACCGTCATTGACATGGATCAATCGCTCGATGCCCGGACCCGGATCAACCGCACCACGACCCCTCGTCCTGGGGCGATCCCCGGACTAGGTTCCGGGGATGTTCATCGTCACGCCGGACACTGTGTGGAATCCCGCTGCGGTCGAAACCACGATTGTGCCGCGCCGGTTCCTCGGGCGGGCAACGCTCTGGCCGCGTCGCGGTGCCGGTCTGCGACTCTGGATGCGGTTCGTCGTCGAGATCGAGGCCCTGCGCTATTTCGTTTCGCTTACCCCTTTCGTCGCTGCCGCGTTCATCTGGCGCGAAAGCGCCATAGCCATCGCACAGGCGCCCCTGGCCATGTTCCTTGTGATCTGGTTCGTCGAGATGCGCTTGCTGCGCCGGCCGCCGCGCCCGCTCGACCCAGCCGAGGCGGACCGAACGCTCGACCTGCTTTCACATCGTGCGACCGCCGTGCTGCGCGACATCGCGGCCGGTCGTGACCTGCGCGCCGGCCGGCTGCATCTGGTGGTCGAACAATCCGAATTGGCCCGAGTGCCCCCCCTCACCCTCGTTTCGGTGCAGGCAGAGGGCCTGGAGGGTGAGCGACCCCACGTCCTGCGCCTGTCACAGGCCGAGGTCACGCGGCTCGGCGGCCTGTTCGGGGATGGTCTGACCGAGCGCCGCCTGCGTGCGGCCAACCACGCCACCGGACAGATGCTGCGCGATGTCGCCTTCGAGGCTGCGGCTCTGTCCGCCCATTCCCGCCTCGCCGCCCGCCTTGCCTCGACCGTTGCCCGCGCTGCGACCTAGCGAGACAGGTCCAGCAGCAGTCCCCACTCGGGCAGATTTGGTGGCCGCCCGGGAACGGCCCAGATCACCGGAAGGCCCCCTGGCGCAGGGGGCACCGCCGCGTCGAGGTCGGTCATCACGATCAGGATCGCGGGCTCGAGCGCCTGTGCTGCCTCCAGCATCGGTGCCAGATCGGTTCCGCCACCCTGCGGCATTGCAAGATCCGACAGCATGGCGGCGCCTCGCGCCGGATCCAGCCGCAGGGCGCCATGGGCCACAGTATCGAACGGGATCAGCCAAACCTCGGCACCGCTGCGCAGCGCCACGCCGGCCGTTTCTGCCAGAAGCAGGCGCAGCGCGATCTCGCCCATCGAGGTGGAGCAATCCAGCCCGACGACCACGCGCGGTGCAACGGCCTGCCGCCGCAGGCCCGGACGGTATGCCGGCCGCCGGGAGTCACCCACCGCAACGGCCTCGGCCTCCTGCGCCAGCCAGGATCGCGCGGGGCGCGCCCAGGTATCGGACAGGCCCGGCAGCACGGCGCGCGCGACGAGGCCGCGCAGCCTCACCTCCCAGGGCTCGGCCCCCGGCCCCGCGTCGGCCAGCCGCGCCGAAAGCCGTCCGATCCCGCGCCCCGCGCCCCGCCCTGCCGCCAGCGCCTGAACCAGCCGCTGCCGCCGTGCCTGCGCGTCCTCGCCACCCGCAGTCCCGTCCGCGCCGGGCGCAAGGTCGGCCTGCCAGCCCTGCGACGCCGCATGCGCCCGTGCCCTGGCGCCTGCCTCCGAATCCGCCCCTCCGTGGCGGACAAGGCGCATGTACAGCCGCTCGGCGTCCCAGTCCGCAAGCGCCTCGCCTGCCTCGGACGCTGGGCCGAAGGCCGCGGCAATCAACCCTGTCAGCCGCAGGGCAGGACGGGGCAGGGCGTGGCCCGCTGCCAGCAGCGCCTCGTTCACCACGGCATCACAGGCGATCCCCCAGAGGTCGGGCGCGAAATCCGGCCCAAGCCGTGCTGCCATCCCCGCCATTCGCGGGCCATGCCCCAGCGCCACATGCAGCACATGGTGCGCGGCCAGCCCGACCGCCTCGTGTCCTGGCAGGGTCACGAAGGCGGGACCATAGCGGATCGTCCGGCCCTCGGTCTCGGCCACCGGTCCGTCGCCGTCGCGATGGTCGCACCACAGCGCCAGCATCGCGATCGCCGGATCGGCTTCGACCAGCGCCACCAGCGCCGGGGCGGCCCGGGTCGAATGGGTCACGTCAGGCCCGCCGCCGCACGGGCGGCTGTATGGTCGGCATAGGCGCGCGAGGTGCGGAAGGCTTCCTCCCACCCCTTGTCCAGCGCCCGCGCGATCAAGAGTTCGAACCCCTGGGTGGCCAGTTCCATCAGTGGCATCCGGGCGAAATCGCCGCCGCGCGCGCGGCCGAGGTCTGGCAGGCCCGCCAGAACCTCGATCGCCGCAGGCAGCGTCGCCTGCGTCACCAGTGCGGGCAACCCGTAGACCAGCGCCGCAAGCCCGTGCAGCGAGTCAGGATACATCGTCACCCGGTCTCCAGACCGCGCCACCAGCATCGCCTCGACCTCGACGGTCGCCGCGATTTCGTCGGCTACGGCCAGGAACTCGGCCGCCACCGCCTCGCCCAGGATGCCCGCCACCATCGGGTCGCGCACGCGGCGGTCGAATCCCTGCGCCATCACGCCCGCCACCCGCGCCCAGGACCGCGGTGTGGCAAAAACCGTGTCGCCGCGCCGAAGCGCCTCCTCGGTGGTCTCCAGAAGGTCCGGACGGGTGCGGATAAAGGCGATCACCGCGGGGTGCAGCCCCCTTGGCACCCCGTACCCCCGAATCCAGTCGCCCGCCTCGGCGCGCAAGACCAGATGCACCAGCCGGTCCGACAGCGCCGTGCCCATGGCATAGGCCACCGCTCCGTCCTCGACGGCGTTGCCCGCGGCCACCACAAAACACGATGGGGGCAGAACATGCCGCCCCACTCGGCGCTCCTGAAGCAGGCCATAGACGACCGGCTGCAGGGCGGGCGCCGCGGCGGTCAACTCATCGAGGAACAGGACTGTCGGTTCGCCCGGATCGTCGGGCAGGTCCTCGGGCCGGTACCAGACCGTGCGCCCCGCCGCATGGTCGTAGTAGGGCAACCCCCGCAGGTCGGAAGGGTCGAGCGTCGTCAGCCGCAGGTCGACCAGCCGCGCGCCCGCCTCGAGGGCCAGTTGCGCCACCACCTCGGTCTTGCCGATACCCGGCCGTCCATGCAGCATCCAGGACAGGGCCATCTGCCCCGCCGCCTGCGCCCGCCATCCCGCGCGCAGGACCTCCAGCGCCTCCCCGGCCGTGATCGGCGGCGCATTCACGCCCATGCGTTTTCCCTTTCCCCTTCGACATGCTCCAAATATCCCGGGGGGCGCGCGGCGCAAGCCGCGCCGGGGGGCAGCGCCCCCCGTTCCGCCCAAGGACACCTGCGCAAGGCTCGCCCATGAAGAACCCCGCCTTCGACCTGTTTCTGGCCCCCCATGCAGGCCGCGACACACCATTCCTGATCCTGCCGGACGGCGCAGCCATCGTCCACGCGGCGTTCCTCGACCGCGCGGCCCATATGGCGGCGGCGCTGGCCGGCTTCGGTGTCAGGCCCGGTGACCGCGTCGCCGCACAGATTCCGAAATCCGCGGATTCGTTGGCCCTCTATGCCGGCTGCCTGATGTCCGGCGCGGTGTTCCTGCCGCTCAACACCGCCTATACGCCCGCGGAACTGGCCTATTTCCTGTCCGACAGCAGTGCGCGGCTGTTCGTGGCCGATCCGGTCGAGGCGGACAGCCGCGCGCCTGTCGCGGCGGCCTCCGGGGCTGCTTTCGCCACACTGGGCGCAACGGGCGACGGCACCTTCGCCAGGGCCGCCGATACCGCCACGCCCATGGCCGCGCCCGTGCAACGCGCGGCCACGGATCTTGCGGCCCTGCTCTACACCTCGGGCACAACCGGCCGCGCCAAGGGGGCGATGCTGACCCAGGGCAACCTCGTTTCGAACGCGCAAACCCTCGCCGCGCTGTGGGACTTCACGGCCAGGGACCGCCTGCTGCACGCGCTTCCGGTGTTCCACACCCACGGTCTGTTCGTCGCCACCAACGT
>CAYYOE010000069.1:0-11528 GCA_964473055.1 uncultured Rhodobacterales bacterium
GGTGCGGCCCGACCGGGACGGCAGCACGCAATCCATCATGTCGATCCCGCGCCTCACGGCACCCACGATGTCGTCGGGCTTGCCCACGCCCATCAGGTAGCGGGGCTTGTCCGCGGGCAGCATCCCCGGTGCATAGTCCAGCACCCCGAACATCGCCGCCTGTCCTTCGCCCACGGCCAGACCGCCCACCGCGTAGCCGTCAAACCCGATGGCGCGCAGGGCCTCGGCGCTTTCGGCGCGCAGGTCGGGTTCCAGCCCGCCCTGCTGGATGCCGAACAGCGCATGGCCCGGCCTGTCGCCGAAGGCCGCGCGCGACCGTTCGGCCCAGCGCATCGACAGCCGCATGGAGGCCGCGATCCGGTCGCGGTCGGCGGGCAGCGCGGGGCATTCGTCGAAGCACATCACGATGTCGGACCCCAGCAGGCGCTGGATCTCCATGCTGCGTTCGGGCGACAGCATGTGCCGCGATCCGTCGATGTGGCTGCGGAATTCCACCCCGTCCTCGGTCAGCTTGCGCAATTCGGACAGGCTCATCACCTGGAACCCGCCACTGTCGGTCAGGATCGGGCCGTCCCACCCCATGAAGCGATGCAGCCCGCCCAGGCGGTCGATGCGTTCTGCCGTGGGCCGCAGCATCAGGTGATAGGTGTTGCCAAGCAGGATGTCGGCACCCGTGGCCCGCACCGACCCGGGCAGCATCGCCTTGACGGTGGCGGCAGTGCCCACCGGCATGAAGGCCGGCGTGCGGATGTCGCCCCGCGGCGTGCGGATGACGCCGGTGCGCGCAGTGCCGTCGTTGGCGGTCAGGTCAAAGCGGATGCGGTCGGTCATGGGCCGCTGACTAGGGCCGACCGGGCGGGAATGCCAGTCCCCGCCCGCCCGATATGTCAGGCAGGTTCGGATACGAAATCCGCAAACTGCGCCGCAAGCGCGCGGGCGAAGGCAGGCCGTGCGAGGCCGCGGTCCAGATAGGCCGCCAGAACCGGGCGTGCGGCCACCGGCCCCTCGGCGCCCGGTTGGCGCAGGACGCTGGCCAGCATGATGTCGGCCACCGTGAACCGGCCTGCCGCCACCCAGTCCCGCCCGTCCAGCGCCTTGGCCAGCGCGTCGAACCGCGCCCCGACCCAGTCGGGAACGGCCACGCCCCAGTCCTGCGCGAACTGGGCGGTCGTCGCGGCGAACTCGATCGAATTCAGCGCGGCAAATACCCATGTGCGCACATCCGCCCGGCCCTGCGCGTCCTGCCCGTCCAGCGCGGGCGCAAGATCGGCGATTCGCAGCAGGATCGCGCCGGACTCGAACAGCGACACCTCGTCATCCCGGTAGGCCGGAACCTGCCCGAACGGCTGCCAGGCGCGATAGTCGGGGTGCGCCCCCTCGCCCGGCCCCACCAGATGTGTCCGATAGGTCAGCCCCGCTTCCTCCAGCGCCCAGCGAGGGCGCAGACATTTCACCCGCCCGCGCGCGACCTCGGGCACCCACGAAAACGCCGATATGGTGATGTGAGGCCCCGTATCACGCCCTTGCATCGAAAAGTTCCTCGAACCCGCCCCACATCATCCGCATCCCGTCGAAGGGCATCTCCATGCCCTCCATCGACGAGTCCGACATCATCTCTTGCCACGCCTGGTCGCAGGTCGCGCGGTCGGGCCATTCGATCCAGCTGAACACCACCGCTTCGCCCGGCTCCTGCTTCACGGCCATCGGAAAGGACGTGACCTTGCCGTCGGGCACATCGACGCCCCAGTTCTCGCGCGTCGACAGCGCCCCCTTGGCGCGGAAGTAGACCCACGTCTTTTCCGCCATGTCCCGATAGGCGTCGCGGCTGCCCTCGGGCACCGCAAGCAGGAACCCCTGCACATAGGCCATCGTGTATCCTCCCCGTTCCTGGCGTCGATTCGCATGGCCAGCTTGGCTTGCATTTATGTTGATATCAACTATTATTCGAGCATGGATCCCGCACTGCCCCTCTCCGCCACGATCGAGGTGCGCGACCGCTGCCTTTGCCTGCACGTCCGCCGCGCTGCGCGCAGCCTGTCACGCCTGTTCGACGATGTGCTGGCCCCCTTCGGCCTGACCAACGGGCAGTTCTCGCTCATGATGTCGCTGAACCGACCGCACCCGCCCCGACTGACCGACCTGGTGCCACTTCTGGGCATGGATCGCACGACCCTGACCGCCGCATTGAAGCCGCTGGAACGCGACGGCCTCGTGTCCTCTGCGCCGGATGAGAAGGACGCCCGCGCGCGGCGATTGGTGCTGACCGATGCGGGCTATGCGCGGCTGAAGCAGGCGCTGCCCGTCTGGCGCGCCACCCACGACCGGATCGACGCCCGCCTTGCGGCGCTGACCCCCGAAAGCCTCCGCCGCGGACTGGTCGAGGTGCTCTGACCCGGGTTTACCCGTGCCGCCCTCGTCCCTATATCATGGGGCAGAAACACGGGAACCACGCCCATGACCGCCGAACCTGCCCCCGCCATCCCGGAAGGCGAACCGCTGATCCGCCCGTCCAGCACCGATCACCCCCTCTACGACCCGGTGGTCGAAGCCTGCCGCACTGTCTATGACCCGGAAATTCCGGTGAATATCTATGACCTCGGGCTGGTCTACACGATCGACATCGACGCGGAGTCCGCCGTTCGCATCACCATGTCGCTGACCGCACCGGGCTGCCCTGTTGCGGGCGAGATGCCGGGCTGGGTTGCCGATGCGGTGAACGCCGTGCCGGGCGTCAAGCAGGTGGACGTCGATCTGACCTGGGAACCCCAGTGGGGCATGGACATGATGTCGGACGAAGCGCGGCTGGAACTGGGCTTCATGTGACCCTGCGCGCCCCGGGCGCGATGGGTCTTGGAATTCCCGACTATTTGGCTTAGGTATGGGGTGTCCCATGTGCAGAGGCGCCTGACCGATGTTCGGCATTCCCGGAAGACCTGCCGTGACCCTGACGCCCAGGGCCGAGGCCCATGTTGCCGGGCTGATGGCGAAAAACGGGCATCTTGGCCTGCGACTGGGCGTCAAGAAGGGCGGCTGCGCGGGCATGGAATACACCATGGAGTTCGCTGACACCGCCAACCCGCATGATGCGGTGGTGGAACAGGGGGCAGCACGCGTGTTGATCGCCCCCATGGCGCAGATGTTCCTGATCGGCACCGAGATCGACTACGAGACGACGCTGCTGTCGTCGGGCTTCCGCTTTCACAATCCCAACGTGTCCGAGGCCTGTGGCTGCGGCGAGTCGATCAAGTTCAAGGACGCCAGCGAACTGACGCCGGACCTGACCGACACGCGGAACCGCGCCGCGGGCTGACGCGGGCCGGGCGGCGGCGCGCGTCCGGGCAAGACCCCCGCATCCGCTTGACCTCGCCCCCTGCCCTTGTCATGCCCGGAGCGTCGATGACGGAGGGAACGATGCGCCGCAAGCTTGCCGCAGGAAACTGGAAGATGAACGGCCTCTCGGCCGATCTGGCAGATCTGGCCATCCTGGCCGGGCGCCCGCCGGGCACCGCGGAAATCCTGGTCTGCCCCCCCGCCACCCTCATTGCCCGTGCTGCCGAGGCCGTCTCTGGCCGGATCGCCCTGGGCGGCCAGGACTGCCACTCCGCCGCCTCGGGCGCCCATACCGGCAATATCTCGGCCGCCATGCTGGCCGACGCGGGGGCGACCTATGTGATCCTCGGCCATTCCGAACGCCGTGCCGATCATGCCGAAACCGACGCGATGGTACGGGCCAAGGCCACGGCTGCCCGGGCCGAAGGCATCGTTGCCGTGGTCTGTCTGGGCGAAACCCTGGAGGACCGCGAAGCGGGCCGGACCCTCGATGTGGTCGGCGCCCAGCTGGCGGGTTCGGTTCCCGACGGCTCCGACGGCACAAACCTCGTCATTGCCTACGAGCCCGTCTGGGCCATCGGTACCGGCCGCGTTCCCACCACCGATCAGATCGCCGAGGTCCACGCCTTCCTGCGCGCCCGCCTGTCCCAGCGCTTCGGGACTGGCACCGCCGCAGGCATCCGGCTGCTCTATGGAGGTTCGGTCAAGCCCGCAAACGCATCCGAGATCTTCACGGTGCCCGACGTGGACGGCGCCCTGGTCGGGGGCGCCTCGCTGAAGGCCGCGGATTTCGGCCCGATCATCGACGCGCTCGACGCCACCGCCTGACGCGCGTCGCCCTGCCCTAGTCGTCGCGGTGCACTTTCTCGCGCCGCTCGTGGCGTTCCTGCGCCTCGAGGCTGAGCGTGGTGGTCGGCCGCGCTTCGAGCCGACGGAGCGAGATCGGCTCGCCGGTCACCTCGCAGTAGCCGTATTCGCCTTCGTCGATCCGGCGCAGCGCCGCATCGATCTTCGAAATCAGCTTGCGCTGCCGGTCGCGGATGCGCAGTTCCAGCGCCCGGTCGGTCTCTTCGCTGGCCCGGTCGGCCAGATCGGGAATGTTGCGGGTGCCGTCCTGCAGACCCTCGATCGTCGACTTGCTCTCGCTCAGGACCCTCGCCTTCTCATCCAGCAGCAGCTTGCGGAAATAGGCCAGCTGACGGTCGTTCATGAACGGCTCGTCCTCGGCAGGACGGTAATCGGCGGGCAGAAACACCTCGGCTTTCATCGCGGTTCCCTTGTTACCACCAGACGACACGGCAGAGCTTGTTTCGGTCATCCGGCACCCTCCATCGGCGCCCGTGTAGCGGAAGGCCGTGGGGAAGTCACTAGCCGAAAAGGGCATATCTGCAACCCGTCCCAAAGCGCCGCGCGCCAGTTGAGTGTCGCCTGCCATGGGCGCAGAATCGCGCCAGAAATCACCCGGGGTCAGGTCTTCAGCGACGCGCCACGATGTATCGCGCATGGGGCGAGCCCGGAAAGGTTCGGCTGACCTCGACGGTGAATCCGGCCCGGACAATGGCGGCCTGAAGCGCAGGGGCATCGAAGACCAGAACATGGGGCGCCTTGCCGACCGCGCGCATGACGGGCAGCGCCAGCCGTATGACCGGGTTCATGTCGCCGATGCAGGCGGACTTGGAAATGAAGAGACCGCCGGGGCGCAGCCTCCGGTGCAGGGCGGCCAGCGTCGCGGGAAGGTTCGGGACAAGGTGCAGAAGATTGAAGGCGAGAACCGCATCGAAGGGCATTTCGTCCGGTTCGCCCGGTGCCTCTGCACCGGCGATGGTGAAGGTCAGGTTCGACGGGCGCCGAACCGCCGTCTTGTCGCGGGCGATCCCGATCATCGCGGTCGACGCGTCGGTCGCCGTCAGGTGCCCGACCGCCGGCGCGAGGCGCAGGGCCGTCGTTCCGGTGCCGCAGCCGACTTCCAGAACCCGGTCGGTGCCGCTCAACCTCGAGATCACGTCATCCAGCGTCGCCTCGTAAGCCGCCATGTTGCGGATCGGGTCGCGGGCGTAGCGCGGGGCGATCCGGTCCCAGAAAGCGACAGGGGGGGCGGGGGCGCGGGCCGGTGGGGCGGCGGCGGTCCGTGTGTTCATTCGGCGGGTCCTTTCCTGATCTGGCCCAGTCCCGGGCGGTGGCTAGGTGTTCTTTTCCCGGGGCGACGCATGAAATGGAATTGCCGCAAACGGCAGAAGTATCATACAAAAACGCATGATGACGGGCAGGTCGTGGACAACCATCGCCTTTGACTGGACCGGGGCGCGCGCAGTCCTGGTCACGGCCGAAACCGGGTCCCTGTCGGCGGCGGCGCGGGTCCTTGGACTGACCCAGCCCACCCTGGGCCGGCAGGTTGCGGCGCTCGAGGCGGAACTTGGGGTGGCGATCTTCGATCGCGTCGGACGCCGGCTGGTCCTGACACCGACCGGCCATGAACTGCTGCCCCATTTTCGGGCGATGGCCGAGGGGGCGCGGGCGCTTGCGCTGTCGGCCGCCGCGCGGGGCACCTGCGAAGACGGGCTGGTGCGCATCTCGGCCTCCGACATCTATGCGACCTGGATCCTCCCCCCCATCGTCGAGCGGCTGCTTGCCACGTCACCAGGCCTCAGGATCGACCTTCTGGCCGCAAACACGCTGTCGGATCTGCTGCGCCGCGAGGCGGATATCGCCCTGCGCCATGTCCGCCCGCGAGAACCCGACCTGATCGCGCGGCTGATCCGCGAGGACGGGGCGCGGATATACGCGGCAAGGTCCTGGCTGGACCGGCACGGCCGCCCGGCAACACCCGCCGACCTGGCCGGTGCGCCCTTCATCTCGGTCACCGACGGCGACGAGATGCTGGCACACCTGCGCGGCATGGGGCTGCCAGTGACCGAGGCCAATCTGACGGCTTCGTCCACGCATGGACCGACAGCGATGATGCTGGCACAGGCCGGGGCCGGGTGCCTTGTCATGCTGGACACGATCGCCGCGCAGGTCGACGGGCTCGAGCCCGTTCTGACCGACCTGTCCCTCAAGGTGCCACTCTGGCTGGTGGCACACCGGGAGGTTCAGACCAGCCGCCCGGTCCGCCGCGTCTTCGACCATCTGGTCACGGAACTGGCCTGACCGCCGTCCCGGTCACGCGGCATCGGCCCGGCCAGGCCTGCTCT
Organism: uncultured Rhodobacterales bacterium; assembly: GCA_964473055.1. GTDB lineage: Bacteria > Pseudomonadota > Alphaproteobacteria > Rhodobacterales > Rhodobacteraceae > UBA996. Next base: position 6,522 of record CAYYOE010000069.1, read on the forward strand.
CACTTCTTTCAGGGCTCAGGATGGTGAAGGTCGAGATACTGCCGACCATGTCGTTCGCCACCCCCGTCAGGGTTTGCGTGGAAGCCGTCGTTTCCTCGAACATCGCGACGTTCTTCTGGGTGACCTGATCCAGGCGCGCAACGGCGGCATTGATCTCGCCCAGGGCCGTTGCCTGTTCCGAGGCCGCCACCGAAATGGTGCCGACCCTTTCGTCGATCTCGGCCACGGCGGATGCGATGTCGGCCAGCGCCTCGCCTGTCCGGCCGACCAGAACCACGCCGCCATCCACCTGGGCGACCGAACGTTCGATCAGTTCCGCGATCTCGCGCGATGCTTCGGCGGATCGCTGGGCAAGCAGGCGGACTTCGGCCGCGACCACGGCAAAGCCGCGCCCGCTTTCCCCGGCGCGCGCCGCTTCCACCCCGGCGTTGAGCGCAAGCAGGTTGGTCTGGAAGGCGATGTCGGACAGGACGCCGGTAATCCTGGTGATTGCGGTCGAACTCTGGGCGATGGCCTGCATCGCCTGAACGGTATCGTCCACGACCTTGCGGCCCGTGTCGGCGCGTCGGCGGGCTTCGCTTGCGCGGCCCTCTGCATCCCGCGCCCCGTCGGCGGTTGCGCGGACCGATTGCGACAGGTCGTCGAGCGCGGTGGCGCTGCGTTCAAGGTCGGCGGCCTGTTCTTCGGTGCGCCTGCTCAGGGCGGTTGTGGCGGCGGTGATCGACGCAATCTCGTCGGCGAGGCCCCGCGCACGGCCCGACAGGTCCGAGACAAGCGCCGCAAGACGCGTGACCGCGTCATTGAAGTTGATCCGCACCACGTCGAGTTCCGCCGGAAAGGTCATGTTCAGCGCTACGGTCAGATCGCCCGAGGCAAGCCGCTCGATCGACCGGCTGAGTTCCAGGACCGCGGCCTTTCGGGCCGTGATGTCGGTCGCCGTCTTGATGACCCGCAGGGGCGCGCCGTTGCCATCCTTGATGCAGATGTAGCTGGCCTGAAGCCAGATCTCCGAGCCGTCGGCCCGCACCCTCCGGAATTCGCCGGTCTGTGCGTTGCCCGCGCCGAGATCCGCCCAGAAGGCCGTGTATTCGGGGGTGCCATCCTCACCTTTCGGCATGAAGATCCGATGGTGCCGCCCGCGGATTTCGTCCAGGCGGACGGCCATTGCCGACAGGAAGTTTTCGTTTGCCGACAGGATGTTGCCCTTGAGGTCGAACTCGATCACGGCCATCGTGCGGTCGATCGCCTCGATCTTCGCGATCGCGTCGAGGGCGGCCTTCTTCTCGGCCGTGATGTCCATGACCATGACCGAGACATGCGAAACCTTCCCGTCCAGCCCGCGCACCGGAAGGTAGGCACCGCGCGACCAGACCTCGCCGCCATCGCCCGCGCGCCGGCGGAACTCGCCATGAACCGGTTCGCCGGACCGCAGCCGGTCCCAGAAGGCGCGATGCGCCGCCGGATCGGCATCCTCGGGGAACAGGAAATCGGCGTGCTTCTTGCCGACGATGTCGGACACCGGAACCCCGAGGGCCCGGGAAAGGGCCGCGCTGCCACCGATCACCTCGCCATCGAGCGAATAGTCCACACGGGCGATCGCCCCGTCCGCCGCCGCCAGCAGGTTGTCCCGCCTTGCCTCGGCCAGGGCGCGCTCGGTGACGTCGAGCGCCAGAACCAGCGTGCCGCCGCCCGTGTCGGCGGGAACGGAAACGAAAAGGCCTTCATAGACGAAGGTCGCCCCGGCCCGTGACGTCCCGCGGATGCGCGCGCGAACAGGTTCGCCACGCGCGAGGCGGGCCCGCAGACCTGCCGTGTCGGCGTCGCCCTCGGGCAGGGCAATGGCCTCCATCGGGGTGCCGGGTGCAGGTGCACCCGTGATCGCCGCAAAGCCCGCGCTTGCCTCGACAAGCGCGCCCGCGGCGTCGAATCTGGCCACGGCCGCAGCGTGCTTCAGAAGTTCGTTCGTGGCGTCCGACCCTGCCGCCACGGCCGGTGTCGAGGAAACAAGTCGACGAAACATGAGCATCTTCCCTATTGCGTTGCCGTTTCCTACCCAACAACGAGTGAATATTCGGTTAGGTCACGCCGGTCCGCGCCGTAACCGCGCCGGTGCCTGTTGTGGAGCGCTGCCCGCTCTGCGATGGTCAGGCGGCACATCGCCTCGCGTTCCAAGCCCCGGAGATCGTCCCGCGTGACCCAGATGACCGCCATCTGCCGGGACCTGCGCCACGCCCTGTTCCGGATTGCGGCGAAAGTCGTGGACACGTCCGGGCCCGGTGCCACGGCCGGGCCCGCGAATATCGGGCGTGTCGTCGCGATGGTTCTGGGCCTCGGGCTTGCCACGGCTGCCTGCGTCCCCTCCCCGGAACGCATCGGCGCGCCTGTCGCCCGCAACGCACCGGGCGAATTCGTGCTGCCGGAGATGCGCCGGTTCGGTGCAACGCGCACCACCCCGCCGCAGCGGTCAAACGCCGAGATGGCGCAGGACTTCATGGATCTGAGCTTTGCCCTGGAAAGCGGCCGCGCGCTGCCGGTGTTCACGCGGTTCGAGGGCCCGGTGACCGTGCGGGTCACCGGCGCCCCGATCCCGACCCTCGACTCCGATCTCGACCGACTGCTCGCCCGGTTTCACCGCGAGGCGGGGATCGACGTGACCCGCGTGGCGCGGGATGCGCGCGCAAGCATCACGGTTGAAGTCATCCCCCGCGCCGAGCTGCGACGCATCGTGCCGCAAGCGGCCTGTTTCGTGGCGCCACGGGTGGAAAGCTGGGCAGAGTTCCTGCGCTACCGCCGGACCCCGCGACTGGACTGGACGACACTGACCACGCGCGACCGTCTGGCCGTTTTCCTGCCGTCTGGCGTCAGTCCGCAGGAAACCCGCGACTGCCTGCAGGAGGAACTGGCCCAGGCGCTCGGCCCGCTGAACGACCTCTATCGCCTGCCCGACAGCGTGTTCAACGACGACAACTTCCACGTCGTGCTGACCGGGTTCGACATGCTGATGCTGCGCGCCACCTACGCGCCCGAACTTCGGTCGGGCATGACCCGCGCCGAGGTTCAGGCGCGCATACCGGCGATCCTGTCGCGCCTGAACCCGGCGGGCGACAGTGCCAGCCCGCGGCAAGTGCCCAGGGACACGCCGCGCGCCTGGATCGCCGCGGTGGAAGAGGCGCTTGGCGCCGGCACCCCGACCTTCCGCCGTCGGGCCGCGGCCCAGCGGGCAGTGGCGATCGCGCGGCAACAGGGCTGGCGCGACGTGCGGATGGGGTTCTCGCTGTTTGCGCTGGGGCGCCTTTCGCTCGGGTCCGAGCCGCGCGAGGCCATCGAAGCCTTCCTTGCGGCGGGCGAGATCTTTCGGGCCGATCCGGTCACACGGCTGCAGGCGGCGCATGTCTCGATGCAACTGGCGGCCTTCGCGCTGACGGCGGGCGAGGCCGAGGCCGCGGTCGCGCTGATCGACGGCGCCGCGGTGACCGTGGCCACGGCCGAGAACGCGGGGCTTCTGGCCACGATGCTGTTCATCAAGGCCGAGGCGCAGGACCGGTTGAACCGGCCGCAAGAGGCGCGGGCGATCCGGCTGGACGCCCTGGGCTGGGGCCGGTATGGCTTTGCCTCCGAGGCCGAGGTGCGGCTGCGGGCGGCCGAAATCGCGGGCCTGGCGCCGCCGGCGGTCCGGACCGGAGCAGAACGTGGGGCAGAGGTGACGCGGCGATGATCGTGCTGGGCGGGGCGGTGTTCGGGGGCCTTCTGGGGGCGATGCGCGCACGCGCGCGGCGGGGCAACCGGCTGGACATCGCCCAGTACGCCGCCGTCCACGCCATCGCCTTCGCGTTGCTGGGCCTGTTCGTCACCATCGGGATCGAACGCGCGCTGTGAACCGCCTGCGTGCCCGGCTGACACGATCGTGGCAGCAGCGACCCTATGCCATGGTGGCCTTCGCCCTTCTGGTGGTGGCCACGGCGGCCCTCTTGCTGCGGGCCGCGGTGATGGTCCTGCATCTGGGTCTGACGCCCGGCGGCGCGGGCACGGCGCTGGAAGGCTGGATGACCCCGCGATATGTCGCCCGCGTCCACGGCCTGTCGCCCGAGGAGATGCAGCAGATGCTCGATCTGCCCGCTGGCGACGGGCGGCGCACCACCCTCGCCGAGCTTGCGGCCCGACGGGGCGAGCCGCTGGGTCCGTTCCTCGCAAGGATCGAGGCGGCGCTGGCCGAGGCGCGGACCGCACCATGACGGAGGGCCTGCTGGCTCTGGTCGCCACCTGGGGCGTCACGGTGATCGTGGGCACCACGTTCCTGTCGTGCCTTGCCCTGCCGGTTCCGGCATCGCTGATGATGCTGGCAGGGGGCGCCTTTGCGGCGTCCGGCGATCTCGATCTGGCGGAAGTGGCGATTGGCGCCTTCATCGGCGCCCTCGCGGGCGACCATCTGGGCTATCTGGCGGCGCGTCGGGCATCCGGCCCGCTGGCGCGCTGGACGGCGCGGCGCCCCCGCCGCCGGTCGGCGATGGCAAGCGCGACCGCCTATCTGCACAGGCGCGGAGGGCCAGCGGTGTTCCTGACCCGCTGGCTCCTGTCGCCGCTGGGGCCCTACATGAATGCCGCAGCCGGCGTCGCGCGGATGCCGTTGTCCCGGTTCTCGCCCTGGGACGCGGCGGGCGAGGCGGTCTGGGTCGCGATCTATGTCGGCGCAGGCTATGCGGCGGCGGGCAGCATCGAGGCCGCCCAGGCCGCGGTCGGCAATGCCCTTGCGGCCGTTGCCACCGGGGGCCTGGCCGTGGCGCTGGGGGTCTGGCTGTGGCGCAACACGCGACGGAGCTAGGATTCGGCCCCCTTTCGTCCGATTTCGGTGCACCTGCGGGGGGCGACACGGCGGGGGCATGCGGGACGAACCGGTCGTCCAATGGGCGCGACCGGGGGCACCCGATGGCCGCGGACAGCCGCTGCATCGCCGGTGGTCGGCGCATTGTCGCGTCAGGTCGGACGCCCCCCGCGCGCTGACATCACCAA
>CAYYOE010000069.1:11628-13081 GCA_964473055.1 uncultured Rhodobacterales bacterium
GTCTCGAAGCTGGCCTCGGGCTTCGTCTGTCAGCCCGCGAGCACCAGCCCTACCCCCGCGAATACATTCCCTCGTAGATCGGCCACAGCACCTCGCTGTCGAACAGCGACGACACCGATGTGCCATTCCAGATGTTCAGGATCGCCTGCGCGAACAGGGGCGCCGTCGGCACCACCCGGATGTTCGGTGCGGACTTGACCTTGTCCCCCTGCTCGATCGAGTCCGTGATCACGAGCGATTTCATGACCGAACCTGCGATCCGCTCGATCGCCGGGCCCGACAGGACCCCGTGCGTGATGTAGCTGTGCACCTCGGACGCGCCGTTCTCGATCAGGACCTCGGCCGCCTTGCACAATGTGCCGGCGGTGTCGCAGATGTCGTCCACGATCAGGCAGGTCTTGCCGGTCACGTCCCCGATGACCGTCATTTCGGCCACCTCGCCGGGCTTCTCGCGGCGCTTGTCCACGATGGCAAGCGGGGCATTGATGCGCTTGGCGAGTTCCCGTGCCCGTGCCACCCCGCCCACATCGGGCGAGACCACCATCAGATCGCCGATCCGCCCCTTGAAGTTGTGCTCGATGTCCAGCGCGAAGATCGGGCTGGCATAGAGGTTGTCCACGGGAATGTCGAAGAACCCCTGGATCTGGGCGGCGTGCAGGTCCAGCGTCAGGACACGCTCGATTCCGGACTGGACGATCAGGTTCGCCACCAGCTTGGAACTGATCGGCGTGCGCGCCTTGGTCCGTCGGTCCTGCCGGGCATAGCCGAAATAGGGAATGACGGCGGTGATCCGCGCCGCGCTGGACCGTCGCAGCGCATCCGAGATGATCAAGAGTTCCATCAGGTTGTCGTTGGCCGGGTTCGAGGTCGGCTGGATGATGAACATGTCCTCGCCACGAACGTTCTCGAAGACCTCGACGAAGATCTCCTGGTCGTTGAAGCGTTCCACGCGGGCATCGACCAGCCCGACACTGGTGCCGCGATGCACGCTCATGCGGCGGGCAATCGCCTTGGCAAGGGTACGGTTCGCATTGCCGGAGATCAGCTTCGGCTCGGTCAGGCTGGGCATTCAGGCGGTCCCCCGGGCGATCCGGCAGGCGCGCGGCCCTGACGGATTCGTGACGTTGACACCGCTTAGCACCCCGCTACGGTCGCGCCAACCGAAGGGGGGCATGATGGCACGGATCGATTGTTACTTCGGCACGCTCAGCCCCTGGGTCTACCTCGCCGGAACGCGGCTGGAACAGATCGCCGCGCGCCACGGGGCCGAGGTGGCCTATTACCCGCTGGACCTGTCGGCGCTGTTCGCGCGGACCGGGGGCGTTGCCCTGAAGGACCGGCACCCCAGCCGACAGGCTTATCGGCTGCAGGAACTGGCCCGCTGGGCGGATCATCTGGGCCTGCCCCTGAACATCCGGCCCCGCCACTGGCCGACCAATCCCGCGCCATCGTC
>CAYYOE010000070.1:0-13030 GCA_964473055.1 uncultured Rhodobacterales bacterium
TCGTGTCGGTGCGCTGGGCCGCCAGCGCGCGGGTTTCCTCGGTATCGAGGGTGTAGAGCGTGCTGCCGGTGAAGTCGCTCGCCCGGAAGGCCGGCACGGCGCCGGTGTGGGCCATTTCGGCCGAGGGCGCCGCAGTGACGCCATCCGTTTGCGTGGCGGTCTGCGCTAAGGCGCCGACCGAAGTGGCCGCGACGATTGCGGTGGTAATCATGAGCTTGCGCATGGAAGTCTCCTGTCCGTTCAATTCCCCGCATGGGGCGTGTGAGGAAACAACGCGAAACGGACAGGGTGGTTCCGCAATATTGGATGGCAAAAGTCGGATAATGCATCGCGAGAGTGGGTGACGTTGCGGAAGCATTCGAAGCCATTCGGCATGGGTAGCAGCGAAATGATCCCTTTCGGCCAATTGCTGCCGATGGAGCGCAAAGTCTGGATGCTGGCAATTCCTGCAGCGGTGTCACGCGGCCAGGGCTGTGACTGTCCCGCAAGGTGACTGGTGGGTGGTGAGGGACTCGAACCCCCGACATCTTCGGTGTAAACGAAGCGCTCTACCAACTGAGCTAACCACCCCTGCCGCGCCTATAGCGGTCGGGATGCCGCGTCTCAAGGTGCAAGGCACGACCCAGCCCGCGACGCCCGCACGCCGCGAAACCGAGCCGGTTCAATCCCGCGTCCAGATCGCCAGCGTGTCGCCACCGACGGCTTCGACCCCACGCAGGCGAAAGCGCGGCGCATCGACCAGCCGGTCCAGCCCCAGCGCACCCAACGCGGGCGTGCCTTCCGCGCCGATGGCCAGCCCGGCAGAGAACAGCGCGATCTCGTCCACCAGGCCGGACGCCAGCAAGGACGCCGCCAGCGTCCCGCCGCCTTCGCACAGGACGCGCGTCACCCCGGCTGACCCCAGCGCCAGCAGGGCCGCGGCGGGATCGACCAGACGGCCCGGGCCGGGATCGACCGGAAGGAGGCGTGCGCCGACCCCGGCCCAGCGCGCCACCACATCCACCGCGGCGTCAGTGCCGTGGACCAGCCACAGCGGGATGTCGCGCGCGGTCGCCCCCAGACGCCCCGCGGACGGCAGGTCGAGCCGCCGCGACAGGACCACCCGCACCGGCTGCGGCATCTCGCCAAGGCCTCGCACGGTCAGGTCAGGGTCGTCGGCGCGGACGGTTCCCGCCCCCACCAGCACCGCGTCGTGGGTGCTGCGCATCAGGTGGACACGGGCGCGGGCCGCCGGACCGGTGATCCAGCGGCTTTCGCCCGTGGCCGTGGCGATCCGGCCATCGAGGCTGGTCGCGAGCTTCAGCGTCACCATCGGGCGCCCGGTCGCCAGCCGGGTCAGGAACCCGCGCTGCAGGTCGCGCGCCGCCGCGCCCAGAACTCCCTCGGTCACCGTCACGCCCGCCGCACGCAGAACCGCGTGGCCCTGCCCGTCCACGCGCGGGTCCGGGTCGGTCATGGCGGTGACGACGCGTGCAACCCCGGCGGCGGCCAGCGAGGCCGAACAGGCCGGACCGCGCCCAGGATGTGCGCAGGGTTCCAGCGTCACATAGGCCGTCGCCCCCCGTGCGGCATCTCCGGCCTGCGCCAGCGCCAGCGCCTCGGCGTGGGGGCGCCCCCCCGGCGCGGTCGACCCGCGCCCGACCATCCGACCATCCGCGACAATCACACAGCCGACCGCCGGATTCGGCCAGACCCGCCCCAGGCCCCGCGCCGCCAGCCGCAGCGCATGGGCCATGTGGCGCATGTCGACGTCGGGATCGGCCTGCGCGGACACCCGGGGCCCGGTCAGTCCACGGCCTTGGGGTCGGGGCGCAACTCGCTGACGAACTTGTCGAAATCGTCGGCGGCCTGGAAGTTCTTGTAGACGCTCGCGAACCGCACATAGGCCACGGTGTCGATCCGGGCGAGCGTCTCCATCACGATCTCGCCGATGACCTTGGACGAGATGTCGGTTTCCCCCATCGATTCGAGGCGGCGCACGATGCCCGACACCATCTGGTCGATCCGGTCGGGCTCGATCGGCCGCTTCTGCAGCGCGATGCGAACCGAGCGTTCAAGTTTGTCACGGTCGAAGTCTTCGCGCCGTCCAGAGGACTTGATCACCACGAGGTCGCGCAACTGCACCCGCTCGTAGGTGGTGAAGCGCCCGCCGCAGGCCGGGCAGAACCGGCGGCGGCGAATGGCAACGTGATCCTCGGCAGGCCGGGAATCCTTCACCTGCGTATCGATATTTCCGCAGAACGGGCAGCGCATGTCATCCCCCTTGGACCGCCGTCACCTTCAACCGCAGCCACTATAGGAAAGCCGCAAGGTTTTGCACAGGGGGATGGCCGGACACCAGATATGGGGTGGCACGGCTGCATCACCGGGATGTGACCCGGGCAGGGCCGTGCGCGACCTACCCTCTCTCCCGCGACATGGAGGATGAAATAATGGGACGACTGACCGCCAGGGATTTCGCACCGGAACTTCTGGAACTCTACGACTACTACGCGCACGGCAAGATATCGAAGCGCGAGTTCATTGATCGTGCGGGCAAATACGCCCTGGGCGGGCTGACCGCCGCCGCCGTGCTGGACCTCTTGCGCCCCGACTACGCGCTGGCCCAGCAGGTCAGCTTCACCGACCCCGACATCGTGGCAGACTACATCACCTATCCTTCGCCCGAGGGCCACGGCGAGGTGCGCGGCTACCTGGTGCGTCCGGCGCAGGCCTCGGCCCCCTTGCCCGCCGTTCTGGTGGTGCACGAGAACCGGGGCCTGAACCCCTATATCGAGGATGTGGCGCGCCGGTTGGCCAAGGCTGGGTTCCTGGCATTGGCGCCGGACGGCCTGACCAGCGTGGGCGGATATCCGGGCAACGACGACCGGGGCCGCGAGTTGCAGTCCTCGGTTGATCCGGTGCTATTGATGAACGACTTCTTCGCCGGGTTCGAACACCTGATGGCCCGCGACGACAGCACGGGGCGCGTCGGTTGCGTCGGGTTCTGCTATGGCGGCGGCGTGTGCAACGCGCTGGCGGTGGCCTACCCCGAACTCGGCGCGTCGGTTCCCTTCTACGGGCGGCAGGCCGATGCCGCGGACGTGCCCCGGATCGAGGCGCCGCTGATGCTGCACTATGCCGAACTGGACACCCGCATCAACGACGGCTGGCCGACGATGGAGGCCGCGCTGCAAGAGCACGGCAAGTCGTACGAGGTGTTCTTCTACCCGGGCGCAAACCACGGGTTTCACAACGATTCGACCCCGCGCTACGACGAGGCGGCCGCAACCCTGGCCTGGGACCGGACCATCGCTTTCCTGGGCGACACGCTGGGCGCCGCCGAATAAGGCACCGCCGTCAGTCGTCGGCCAGCGCCCTATGGTCGAGGTCGCACAGGCTGACGGCGAAACCGACCGTGAGGCTGTTGCCGCGGGGAAAGGTGAACAGCCCCGTGGCTGAACGGCCCAGCCGGTCGCTTCCGCCTTGGCGCAGGTCGGCCGGGTCGGTGCTGAAGGTCGGGTCGGTAAACCGGGCGGGTGCGTCCAGCCGGGCCAGCCGCGCGGTCTGGGACAGCCCCTGCGCGGTAGCAAAGGCGCCAGCCGCGCACCAGTAGTGCTGTTCGCTTGCCCCTGGCCGCCAGCCAACGGCGATCCGGTCGGGTCCGGCGGCGCTGACCGTCAGGCCCTGCGCGGACAACCACGTCTGCGCAAGCCCCGGCGCGGCGGTCGCGACGGTCATGGGGGCGGCCATCAGGGCGGCCACAACGGCAAGGCGACGGACCTGGGACAAGGACGGGATCGGACTGGTCATCGGGCTGCTCCGGTTTGCGGCAGAATACGCCCCCCGTGCCTGCAGCGCCATCCCCTGTCCCGATGCTTGTGTGTGGTCCGGCAACCGTTCCTTCATCGGCTCTTGCAGGCACACCCGCAACGCATTTGGCGGTGCTGTCAAAGCCGCGTTTCGTGGCGGCATGCAGTGACGGGCGCAAGGGCCGTCGTGCACGGGGGCCTTCCGCCGACCTTGCCCACAGACTGTCATGCAACCTTCACAAAACTGTAGTCCAAGTGACGCACTGCCGGACTACCCCGCCGACATCGCCCTGAGTGCGATTTCGTCGAACGACAGGAGACAAGATGAAAACCGCTGCTGCCATCCTCGCGGCCACCACGGCCCTTCTCACAACACCTGTTCTGGCACAGGGCATTGATCCCAGCCTGCCGAACTACGAGCCTGTTTCGGGCGTTTCCGGCAACCTCGTCTCGATCGGTTCGGACACGCTGAACAACCTCATGACGCTGTGGTCGGAAGGCTTCCGCGGCTTCTATCCCAACGTTGCGGTCCAGATCCAGGGCGCGGGTTCGGGCACCGCCCCGCCGGCACTGGTCGAAGGCACCGCCCAGTTCGGGCCGATGTCGCGCCCGATGCGCGGCACCGAGATCGAGGAATTCGAGGCCCGCTACGGCTTCGAGCCGATCGCGATGCGGGGCGCCATCGACGGCATCGGCGTGTTCGTCCACAAGGACAACCCGATCGAGTGCCTCAGCCTGCAGCAAGTGGATGCGATCTTCTCGTCGACCCGGTCGGGCGGCGCGGATGCACAGATCGCAACCTGGGGCGACGCCGGCATGACCGGTGACTGGGCGAACCGTCCCGTGGCCATGTACGGCCGCAACTCGGCGTCGGGCACCTACGGCTACTTCCGGGAAGTGGCACTGTTCGGTGGCGACTACAGCCCCGAAGTGCGCGAACAGCCCGGTTCCTCGACAGTGATCCAGGGCGTTGCCTCGGACATCAACGGCATCGGCTATTCCGGCGTCGGCTACGGCACCGCGGACGTCCGCGCCATCGGCATCTCGGCAGAACCGGGCGGTGAGTGCTTCGAGCCGACCGCAGAACACGCCGGATCTGGCAACTATCCGATCGCGCGCTTCCTGTATGTCTACATGAACGTCGATCCGAACGCCGAGATGGAACCGCTGCGCGCCGAGTTCGTGCGCTATGTCTACAGCCAGCAGGGTCAGGCAGACGTCGTCCGCGCCGGGTTCGTGCCCGTCGTGTCCGCGATTGCCGATGCTGATCTGGAGATCTTCGGCCTCAAGTAAGGTCGCAAGACAATTGACTGACGGGGGCGGCCCTGACCGCCCCGGTCCTTCGCTGTCCGGGTCGACACCGGCCCAGCACATCAGATCGAGCGGGGGCTTCATGGTCGATACTACCCGAGGCGCCGGGGGGCGTGATGCGTACGGGGACGAACTCAGATCGCAACAGTCCAATGCCGCAATTGAGGCGCGGTTGCGCCAGCGCAGCATGGACACCCGTGCAGGCGTAAAGTTTGGCGAGAACGCCGCCAAGTGGATCATCACGGTGGGCGGGCTTTTCGTCATTGTCGCGGTCGTCGGGATCATGGTGTTCCTGTTCCGTGTCGTTGCGCCGATGTTGGGGGGGGGCGAGGTGCTTGGCAGCGCGCGCTACCAACTCGACACCGACCAGCCCGTGATCTGGGTGAACGGAGACGAATTCCAGACCTTGAGCACGGTGGTCGCGGCCGAGGGGCGTGTCATCACTTTCCATGTGCCAACTGGACGCGCAGTTTCGCGAACGCAGTTCGATTTCGAGGGCGCAACCGTCACCGCCGTTGCCGGCACGCTCGAGCGGGACCGTGTCGCCTTGGGCTTCGATGACGGAACCGTGCGTTTCGCGTCCATCGGCTTTGGTACGCAGACCACTGCCCAACGGAACCTGCCGACCGATTTGGAAACGCTCGATCAGCGCGACCGGATGCGGGACGGACGGGTTTATACCGAAGTCGGAACCGGCGACTTTCGAACCCTGTCCCCTGAAAATGAACTGGGCGAAAGCGAGCAGATATCGGAGTTCCCGATCATTGCCATCGACTACCGGATTGGCGGAACCCGTGAACGTCCCACTTTGGCGTTTGCCACGGTGGACACCGACGGCGCCGTGCGCATTAGCCGCTCGCGGGTCAGCATCAACATGATGACCAATCAACAGACGGTGACGACCACCACTGTCGATGCGCCTTCGCTTGGATTGGCCGAGGGTGTGTCGGTGACCGGGGTGCTGCTGTCTGGCAGTGCGGATCGCGCTATCGTGGCCACCGACGATGGATACGTCTACAGATACGACCTGCGCAATTTCGACAATCCGCAACTGGCCGAGCGTCGTCGTGTCGGGGACGAAGGTGTGGCCGTCACGGCCATGACGTTCCTTGCAGGCGAGGAATCCCTTGTCGTCGGCAGCGAGGACGGCAGTCTGAAGGTTTACTTCCGCCTGCAAACCGGGACTTCGGCCACAACCGATGGGCGCGAACTGGTTCTCGCGCGAACCCACACGTCCATGCCTGCCGCCGTCGTCGACCTGTCTGAAGCGCAGCGACAGAAAGAGTTTGCGGCTGTAGACGCATTGGGCAACGTCTGGATTTATCATTCGACTTCGGATCAGCTTCTGTTCGAGTTCAAGCGATCCGGCGACAGCTTGACCGAAGCGACCTCGATGATCTTCCCGCGCTCGAACGGAGTACTGGTCGTCAGCGAAGGTGGCGAGGTCGAGGCCTGGCAATACAGCAATCGCCACCCCGAGGTGACGCTTGGCGTTCTTTTCGGGCGTGTCTGGTACGAAGGCTATGACGAGCCGACCTTTGTCTGGCAGTCAACTGCCGCCGTCGATACTGCCGAGCCGAAGTATTCGCTGGTGCCGCTGGTCTTCGGCACGCTGAAGGCCGCGTTCTACGCGATGCTGTTCGGCGCCCCCATCGCGCTGATGGCCGCCATCTATACGTCGGAATTCGTCCATCGTGGCGTCCGGTCCACGGTCAAGCCGATGATGGAGATGATGGAGGCGCTGCCCACCGTGGTGCTGGGCTTCATCGCCGCGCTGGTCCTTGCCCCCCTCGTCGAGGAATGGATCGCCGCGGTTCTGCTGGGGTTCATTGCGGTGCCGCTGGGGTTGATGATCGGCGCCTTCGTCTGGCAGACCCTGCCGTCGCGGATCGTGCTGCGCTATGACGGCATGCCCAAGTTCATCCTGATGGGCCTGTCCATGATCATCACGGCCTGGATCGCGTACCGCGTGGGTCCGTCCTTCGAGAGCGCGCTGTTCTACGGCGACTTCAAGCGATGGACGGCGGGCGAGATCGGAACGGGTACGCCGTTCATGTTCCTGATCCTGCTTCCGGTCAGCTATCTCACGGTGGCCTGGGCGTTCCGCAAGTCGCTCGGCGCGACATTCAGCGCGCGGATGCGCTCGATGGAGCGGCATATGGCCGGGCGGCTGGATGCGATGCGCTGGGTCGGCATGTTCTTCGCGGCGCTGATCCTCAGCTACGCGGTCGCAAGCTTCCTGACCCTGATCGGCTACGATCCGCGCGGCGGCTTCATCGACAGCTACCAGCAGCGCAACGCGCTGGTGGTGGGCTTCGTGATGGCCTTCGCGGTGATCCCGAACATCTACACGCTGACCGAGGACGCCCTGAACTCGGTGCCCGGGCACCTGCGCGCGGGCAGCCTGGCCACCGGCGCCACGCCCTGGCAGACCGCGATCTGGATCGTCCTGCCGACAGCGGCCTCGGGCGTGTTCTCGGCGGTGATGATGGGCTTTGGTCGCGCGGTGGGCGAGACGATGATCGTGGTCATGGCGGCCGGCAACACGCCGATCATGGAATGGAACATCTTCTCGGGCCTGCGCACGCTGTCGGCCAACATCGCCATCGAACTGCCCGAAGCGGTGAAGGACGGCACCAACTACCGCGTGCTGTTCCTGGCCGCCCTGACGCTGTTCATCATGACCTTCGTCATCAACACGCTGGCCGAACTGATCCGCCAGCGGTTCCGCAAGCGCGCGTTCCAGCTGTGATGCGCAAAGGGGATCGACATGTCTGACATCATCGACCCGGATACCGGCAGCCGTGGGGCGATCCCGGCCTCGGGCGCGGCCGGTGGCGCCGCCATATCCGCCAGGGATGCGGTGCGCGGCAAGCGGGTGCGCCAGTTGTCCGCCGATGTCTCGGCGGTCGGCGAACCGGCGCTCTGGGCCTTCGGGGGCGCACTGGCGCTGGGCATCATCCTGATCGCGGGCTTCCTGTTCATGGTTGCATGGAACGGCATGACCACGTTCTGGCCCAAGCCGATCGCGCAGGTTGAACTGCGGGACGGGACGTTGCTGGCCGGGGAACCGACGCGCGCAAGCCGCTATCGCCCGGGCGACAACATCCTGGCGCAGATGGATGATGCACAGCGCGCCTTTGTCGAGGCCAACGGCGGCTTCTCGGACCGAACGCTCTACAAGACGGCGAACTTCGACCTTTATGGCGACGATTTCCGCTGGGTATCGGACTTCGAGGTTGCCGAAGTCACCCACCCGCCGGAATACCACCTGTTCGAGCGTCAGCAGTGGGGCACTTTCGTCGGCAAGGTCGCCGGCCTGACCGTCGACGGGGCGGCCGCCCCCTTCGACCATGACCGGATGCAGCGCCTTCAGTCCGAGGCGCGCGACCGGTTCGGCCAGATCCGATATCTCGAACGCAGCGTGATCGGCGGCATCAACCAGCGGATCGAGCGCGAGCGCCTGAACATCCGCCGGATCACGCTGCGCGAAGGCGCCGACAGTCCGCGCGGGCGCGAGCAGATCGAAGCCGCCCAGGCCAGGATCGCCACCTTGCAGGCGGAGTTCCAGGTTGTTCAGGAACAGGTGGCCGCCATCCGCGCAACCGACCGCAGCTTCCGCGTCACGCTGGAAGAGGTCGGCGGGCGCACGGTGGACACCGAACTCAGCCAGATCGTGCGGTTCTATCCGGCCAATACGCTCAGCTGGATGCAGGGCCTCGGGATCTATGTGTCGCGGTGGTGGGAATTCGTCTCGACCGAACCGCGCGAGGCGAACACCCAGGGCGGCGTCCTGCCGGCGATCTTCGGCACCGTGGCGATGACGTTGCTGATGGTGGTCTTCGTGGCCCCCTTCGGCGTCATCACCGCGCTCTACCTGCGCGAATACGCCAAACAGGGGCGGCTGACGTCGATTGTCCGCATCTCGGTCAACAACCTCGCGGGCGTGCCGTCCATCGTCTACGGAGTGTTCGGGCTGGGCTTCTTCGCCTACACCTTCGGCGGGTCGATCGACCAGTTGTTCTACCCCGAAAACCTGCCCAACCCGACCTTCGGCAAGGGCGGCATCCTGTGGGCGTCGCTGACCCTGGCGCTCTTGACCGTGCCGGTGGTGATCGTCGCGAGCGAAGAGGCGCTTGCCGCCGTGCCGCGTTCCATGCGGGAAGGCTCGCTCGCCTGCGGGGCGTCGAAGTGGCAGACCATCCGCTATGTCGTCCTGCCCAAGGCGCTGCCCGGCATCATGACGGGCATGATCCTGGCGATGGCGCGCGGCGCGGGCGAAGTGGCGCCGCTGATGCTGGTGGGGGTGGTAAAGCTGGCGCCCGCCCTTCCCATCGACGGGTTCTATCCCTTCATCCACCTCGACCGCAGCTTCATGCACCTGGGCTTCCACATCTTCGACGTGGGCTTCCAGTCGCGCAACTCCGAGGCCGGCAAGCCGATGGTGTTCGTCACGACGCTGCTGCTGCTCACGCTGATCGTGGCGATGAACGCGCTGGCGATCTATACCCGCAACCGACTGAAGCGCCGCTACGACGGCGGACAATTCTGAGGGCACCGCCATGAATGTCGAAGTGCAGCCACGTCAGTTCGAGCCGACCGCCTACCATGTCCAGGAAAGCCCCGACGGGGTGGCGCTGGACATCCAGAACTTCAACCTGTGGTACGGCAAGAGCCAGGCACTGCATGACATCAACATGAAGATCCAGAAGGGCAAGGTGACCGCCCTGATCGGACCTTCCGGCTGCGGCAAGTCCACGCTTCTGCGGTCGCTCAACCGGATGAACGACCTGATCGACGACCTGCGCATCGACGGCAAGGTGATGGTCGACGACTTCGACATCTATGGCCCCGGCGTGGACGTCATCGCCCTGCGCAAGCGCATGGGGATGGTTTTCCAGAAGCCGAACCCCTTCGCCATGTCGATCTACGACAACGTGGTCTATCCGCTGCGGGTCGACGGGATCACCAGGAAATCCATCCTGGACGAGACCTGCGAACGCGCCCTTCGGTCGGCCGCGATCTGGGACGAGACCAAGGATCGCCTGAACGAATCGGCGCTCGGCATGTCGGGTGGCCAGCAGCAACGCCTGTGCATCGCGCGCGGCATCGCCTCGGACCCCGAGGTGCTGTTGATGGACGAACCCTGCTCGGCGCTCGACCCGATCGCGACCTCGAAGATCGAGGAACTGATCGACCAGTTGTCGGGCCACTACACGATCGTCATCGTGACCCACAACATGCAGCAGGCTGCCCGCGTCTCGCACAATACAGGCTTCATGTATCTGGGCCGGCTGATCGAATACGGTGCCACCGAAACGATCTTCACGAACCCGTTGAAGAAACAGACCGAGGACTATGTCACCGGCCGCTTCGGGTAGACCGTTTCGCCAGCCATTCTCGGGGTTCCGGACCGGGCCCCGCACTTCGGGAAGGAACGCCGGATGACCCTTGCAAGAGACCCCCACACCCAGTCCGCCTTCGACCGCGACCTGGAGGCGATACAGGCGCTGATCATGAAGATGGGCGGGCTGGTCGAGGCCAACATCGCCGCGGCGGCGCAGGCGCTGGACCAGAAGGACGAGGAACTGGCCGGAAAGGCCCGGGCGGCCGACGTCCAGATCGACGACCTGGACGAGATGGTGAACGCCGAGGCCGCCCGCGTGCTGGCGCTGCGCGCGCCTGCGGCCACGGATCTGCGCACCGTGCTGTCGGTCATCAAGATCTCGGGCAACCTGGAACGCTGTGGCGACTATGCCAAGAACATCGCCAAGCGCACCGGCGTCCTGATCCAGATCCCGCTGGCCCCCGGCACGACCCAGTCGCTGCGCCGGATGGCGCGCGAGGTGGAACTGATGCTGAAGGACGCGCTGGACGCCTATATCCAGCGCGATGCGGCGCTGGCCGATCAGGTGCGCCGCCGCGATCACGACGTGGACCAGATGTACAACGCCGTCTTCCGCGAACTGCTGACCCACATGCTGGAAGACCCGCGCAGCATCACCGGCTGCATGCACCTGCACTTCATCGCCAAGAACATCGAGCGGATGGGCGACCACGTCACTGCGATCGCGGAACAGGTGATCTATCTGGTCGAAGGTCAGCTGCCCGACGACGACCGCCCCAAGGGTGACATCACCTCGACCCGGGCCATCGAAGGCAGCGCCTGATGTCCGTCGATCAACCCCGGGTCCTGGTCGTCGAGGACGAATCCGCCCAGCGCGAAATCCTCGCCTACAATCTCGAGGCCGAGGGATTCCGCGTGGCCCGGGCCGAGACCGGCGACGAGGCCCTGGTGCTGGTGGACGAGGAACGGCCCGACATCATCGTGCTCGACTGGATGCTGCCGGGCGTTTCGGGAATCGAGATCTGCCGCCGGCTGAAGGCCCGGCCCGACACCCGCGGCGTCCCCATCATCATGCTGTCGGCGCGGTCCGAGGAACTGGATCGCGTCCGTGGGCTGGAGACCGGCGCGGACGACTACATGATCAAGCCCTACTCGGTGGTCGAACTTATGGCCCGGGTGCGCACCCAGTTGCGCCGGACCCGGCCTGCCTCGGTGGGCGAACGGCTGGAATTCGAGGACATCGTGCTCGATGCCGAGACCCACAAGGTTACCCGCGCGGGCAAGGCGCTCAAGCTTGGCCCGACCGAGTTCCGGTTGCTGTCCACCTTCATGGAAAAGCCCGGCCGCGTCTGGAGCCGCGAACAACTGCTCGACCGGGTCTGGGGGCGCGACATCTACGTCGACACGCGCACCGTGGACGTCCATATCGGGCGGCTGCGCAAGGCGCTGTCCCAGCACGGCGGCGAGGATCCGGTGCGCACTGTCCGCGGCGCGGGCTATGCCCTGGGTTGATCCGCGGGCGCCCGGATTCACCGGGCCAGGGGCATGGCCATGATTCTGCCGCGAATTAAGTCATGATCTGCCGGGCGAATCGCGTTACGCTGCGCACTGGATGTTTTTCATCGGTCAAGGAATAGTCGCATGTCCCGGAAGGCACTCTTGAAAACCGCGCTGATCGCCACGGTGGCGTTCGCTCCCGCGCACGCCGCGCTGGGGCAGAGCAACGCGGGCGCACTGGCGGTCGGCGTCATTGGCGGCGTGATGCTGAACGAGGCGATCCGCAACAATCGCCAGCAGCAGCAGCGCCAGCAAACGGTGCGCCGCACGACGCCCGCAATTCCGTCGTTCACGCGGCAGCAGAACATGGAAGTGCAGACCTCGCTGAACTACTTCAACTATCCCGTCGGCACGGTCGACGGCGCGCTTGGTCCGCGCTCGCGCAGCGCGATCAGCCAGTTCCAGTCGGAAATGGGGTTCTATCCCTCGGGCTACCTCGACGACCCGCAGCGCGCGTTCCTGGTCGGCAGCTACAACCGCGCCATCTCGGGCGGGATCGGGCCGCATAGCCAGGCCATGGCGCAGGGCGGCACGCGCGGATTGCTGCGGTCCTTCAACGATGAACGGCTTGGCCGGTTCGCGGGCTACAACCAACCGGGCGTGATCCAGCCGGGGATGCAGCAGCAACCCGCGCCGGGTACCGATTTCGCGGCATTCGCCGCTCCGGCCCCGCAGGGCCAGGTGCAGGTGCCCGGATTCGCGCCCGCCCCGGCGGCGGTGCCGCAGGTCGTCGCCCCGCAGGTCGTGGCACCGCAGCCGGTGCCGCAAACCGTGCCGATGCCCGCCCCCGTGGCGGCAGCCCCTGCCCCTGCCCCCGCGATGCCCGCGGCGCCGGTGGTGGCGGCCCCCGCCGCAACGCTTCCGACGCTGAGCCTGGCAGCCCCTGCCGCGTCCATGGTGCGGTTCTGCGACGAGACGAACCGCATGTCGATCGCAAACGGCGGCGCCATGACGGCAGCCAGCGTGACCAACGCAAGCCAGGCGCTGGGCGAGCAGTTCTGCCTTGCGCGCAGCTTCTCGGTCG
>CAYYOE010000071.1:0-12583 GCA_964473055.1 uncultured Rhodobacterales bacterium
CAGTGGAGTTGTGGCAGGTGGCCAGCTTCCGCGATAAAATGCACGGCAACGCCCGCGGGCAGGCTGGCGGCATCATGCCAGGCCACCACCCTGTCTTGCAGGCCAAACACGGCGCGGGTCCGCCGAGCGACCGGGCCCAGTGCCCGGGCGAGGTCGATCTGCTGGATGCCACCTGCAGCAATCTCGTCGCATAGCCTGCGTCGAAGCGGGCGCTCGGCTTGGGCGCGGGACAACTCCAGCGCTGCGCGTTCGGGTGACAGGCGGCCTGCGCCGGGTCCAAGCCAGTCCAACCCTCGCAACAGCGACGCTTCCGTCCGCATCTCGGTCATCGTGTCGAGAAAATCGCGCGACAGCCGCGCACCAAGGCCAACCGGCGCGAACAGGACCAGCCGTTGCAGGCGTTGTCCCAGCCCCAAGGCCAGTCGGGTCGCGACGTAGGCGCCCAGAGAGTGTCCAGCCAGGATCACCGGGCCGTCGGGCAGGACCGCGCGAAGGAAGGCCTCCATCGCGGCGACCAGGGCATCCAGGTCCGGCGGGTCCAGCGTACTCTCGCCGCTCCCGGGCAAGTCCGGGACGACCACCTTATGGCCCAGGCCGCTAATCCGCCGTGGCAGTTCCCGCCAGGCCGTGGCCTCGGCGAACAGTCCATGGATGAGAACCACAGTCGCCTTGCCGGTGTCCTTTGGTGGATCAAGGCGGTCATGGACGATCATGCCGCCGGGCAGGGCGACACGATGCCTCTGCCGGGGGCGTTCTGCCTGCAGGGCCTCGGCCACGTCGCGTCCCGTGATGCGCCCGCGCCGTCCGGTCCCCGGGATCTGTTCAAGCGACAGGCCCGCCGCGCGCGCCCTGCGCCGTGCCACGGGGCTTGCCGCGAATCGGCCCCCGGTCGGCACGACGGGGGTGGGGACATCGGGCACCGGGCTGGCGGCCAAAGCGGCGTTTGGCGGCGCGGTCGAGGCAATCGGGCCAGAGGCCTTCGCCTCTGCCGCCGGGCCCTCGGACTCGATCCGGGCTATCGGACAGCCAATCTCGACCAGGTCGCCGACCTGCGCCAGATGCTCCACCATCCGACCCGCGGCCAGGGCGGGAACCTCCACCACCGTCTTGTCAGTTTCGACTTCCAGCAGGATGTCGCCCCGCGCAAAGTCCTGCCCGGGCGCGATCAGCCAGTCTGTGACGCGCGCTTCGTCCATGGTCTCGCCCAGGCGGGGAAGGACGATTTCGGTCACGCCCATGTCGGGGCCTCCCGCCGCAACAGCCAGCGCGCAGTATCCGCGATCAGCGATGCCGAGGGGATAGAGGCACGTTCGAGGGCTGGCGCGACCGGAATCGGAATATCCTCGCCGCCGATCCGCAGCACCGGCTCTTCCAGCCAGTCGAAACACTGTTCCCCGATCCGCGCCGCGATTTCCGAGGCGGCCGAACCCGTCAGCGCCGCCTCGGTCACGACGATGACATGCCCGGTCTGTCTGACCGAATCCATCACACTGCTGTCGTCGAGCGGATTGAGGCAGCGAAGGTCGATCACTTCGGCTTCGATCCCGTCGTCGGCAAGGGCCGCGGCTGCGTTCAGCGCCTCGTGCAGCATGCGGGAATAGGCGACGATGGTCAGGTCACGGCCCGGCCTGCGCACCAGTGCCTTGCCCCAGGCACCTTCGGGAACCGCGGGATCGTAGCTGCCCTTCATGGTGTAGAGGCCCTTGTGTTCGATGAACACAACCGGGTCCGGCTGGGTCAGCGCGGCGCGCAAGAGGTGGTAGGCATCGCCGACCGTCGCGGGCATTGCCACGCGCAGTCCCGGCGTGTGCAGCATCCAAGCCTCGAGGCTCTGGCTATGCTGGGCGGCGGCCGAGCGGCCGGTGCCGCCCTGCGTGCGAAGCACCATCGGAACGCCGATCTGGCCACCGAACATGTAGCGGCTTTTCGCCGCCTGGTTCGCAAGCTGATCCATGACCAGACCCGCGAAATCCACATACATCAGTTCCGCCACTGGCCTGAGCCCGGTCATCGCGGCGCCCACCGCGGCGCCTACGATCGCAGGTTCCGAGATCGGCGCGTCGATCACCCGGTCGGGACCGTAGTCGTCGATCAGGCCCTTGGTCACGCCATAGGCGCCCCCGTAGAGTCCAACTTCCTCGCCGATCAGGATGATGTCGGGATCTGCCGACATGGAATCGTGCAGTGCTGCGCGCAAGGCGTCGCGATAGGTGGTCTCGATCATCCGCGGTCCTCGGCAAGGATGCGCCGCAGACGCGCGGCCTGTGGTTCTGGCGCTGGGGTGCCCGGGGCGTAGACATCCGCGAACATGCTGTCGTCGTCCGGCGCCGGAGCGGCAACGGCCGCTTCCAGTGCGGAATCCATTTCGACCGAAGTTTCCGCATCGATCACGCCGAGGTCGATCTCCGAGGCAAGCCCGTCGCGTGAAAGCCGGTCACGGGCCTGCGCGAGCGGGTCGCGAAGCCGCCCGGCAGCTTCTTCGTCCGGGGTGCGGTAGGGGCTCTTGTCCATGCGCGCGTGGCCATAGAAGCGATAGGCTTCGATGCAGAGAAACCCCGGCCGTCCTTTCCTCGCGTCGGCAAGGAGGGCGGTGGCGGTTTCGTTGACGGCTTCCACATCGCTTCCGTCGACGACTTCGCCGGCCAGCCCGAAAGCCCGGGCACGGTCGTCGAATGCGACGCGTCCGGCAGACCGGTCCACGCGCGTTCCCATCCCGTACTGGTTGTTGATGCAGCAGAACACCACGGGAAGGCGCCAGAGCGCGACCATGTTCATCGCTTCGTACAGGATCCCCTGGCTCATCGCGCCGTCGCCGAAGAAGGCAACCGACACGTTGTCCTGCCCCTTGTTCCGGTAGGTCAGGCCCGCGCCGACCACATGTGGTATCCCCCCACCCACGATGGCGTTTGCCCCGAGATGCCCCAGCCCGCGATCGGCGATATGCATCGATCCGCCCTTGCCTCGACAATAGCCAGTGGCCTTGCCCGCGATCTCGGCCATCATTCGGGAGGGGTCGGCACCACGACCCAGGAACACGCCATGGCCGCGGTGATGCGTGGTAAAACTGTCACCGGCCTGCATGGCGTCGGTGACGCCGACGACGCCTTCTTCCCCGATCGAGAGGTGCAGCATCGACCCTGCGCTTTCGCCGCGCAGGAACAACTCGCCCACGCGTTCCTCGAAGCTGCGGATACGACGCATCGTCCGATAGCGCCGGAGAGGCGCGGTGTTGACGCGATCAGTTTGGGTCATTGCGCCTCGCGCAGAAGTTTCAGGGCGTCGTAGGCGGCACGGTAGCGATCATAGATCGGGCCATAGGCGGCGTGGCTTGCCACGTCGGGGTCGATCGTGCGGGCGACCCGAACCATGGCTGCGCACCCGTCCTCGATCCGGGCGAACCGGCCTGCGCCCGTGGCGGCCAGGATCGCCGACCCCAGAGCGCAGGCCTCGGTTTCTTCGGTCAGTTGCAAGGGCACGCCCAGCGTGTCGGCATGGACCTGCAGCCAGAAGTCCGATCGCGTGGCACCGCCCGCGACCACGATCCGACGTGCGGCGAATGCATCGCCGAAGCTGTCGACGATCAGCCGCGTTCCAAGACAGATGGATTCGACGAGGGCGCGGAATACATGGGCGGACGTGTGCTTGAGCGTCATTCCGGTGATCGCGCCGCGTGCAAGGGCGTCCGTGTGGGGTGTGCGGTTGCCCTGGAAATGATCCACGGCCAGCAGCCCCTCGGCACCCGGCGGCAAGAGGGCCGCTGCGGCGTTCAGCTGCTCGAAGCTGGTGTTTTCGGCGAAGTGCCGCTTGAACCAGGCGATGACCGATCCGGTCGAGGTCTGTCCGCCCTCGATCACCGGCTTGCCGGGATAGACGCAGTCCATGTAGGTGCCCCAGACACCCGGAGCGTGGACCGTTTGTCCAGCGATGCCAAGGTGCAGGTGCGATGACCCGGTGATCATCGCCATCTCGCCAGGTTCGGTGACGCCAAGTCCCACCATTCCGATGAAGGCATCGGCGCCCCCCTGCACGACCGGCAGGCCCGGCCGCAGACCCAGATGGGTCGCCGCGGCAGAGGTCAGTCCGTCGATGATCTGGCCGGGTGCGACGATGTCGCGTGGCCATTTCTCCATCAGGTCCGACAGGTCCAGACGGGCCAGCATGGTTTGGGGCCAGCCGTTGTGGTCGGTCTGGTAGTGCCAGCGCATCGAGACATTGTTGAGCGAAGCAGTCCAGCGCCCGGTCAGGTGGAAGTTCAGGAAGTCCTGATACTCGCAGATGCGGAAAGCGCGGGCGAACGTCTCTGGCTCGTTCCGCTTCAGCCACAAGGCCTTGGGCACCATCCACTCGGGGCTGACTGGCCCGGATCCGCCGCCGTTCACCCGAAGTGCAGGGTCGCCGCAGGCCGCGATTTCGGCAGCTTCGGCATGGGCGCGTACATCCATCCACAGAAGGGCCGGGCGCAGGGGTTGTCCGGCTGAATCCAGCGCGACGACGGTACAGGACGTGGTGTCGGCGGCCAGGGCGATGATCTGTCCCGCGTCGACCCCTGCCTCGGCGATGGCCTGCCGCACGGCGACGCCTGCGGCCAGCCACCAATCGCCGGGCGCCTGTTCGGCCCGGGCGGGGGCCGGGAACTGAGTTTCGTAGGGGCCTTTACCGATACCCAGGGACCGGCCCGACAGGTCGAAGACATGGGCGCGCAGGCTTTCCGTGCCGCCGTCGATCCCGATCACATACGCCATCCTGCCCCCATTCTCTGCTGCGCCTGCAATGCCGCGATGCAACAATGTGCGCTGTCCGCACATTTGTGAAAATACGGATTGACCGGGCAACTCGTCAATGGTCAAAATGCCCTGACAAATGGAGGGCTGGATGTTCGAGGGCTCGGGCGAAACTGACCGGCTTGCACAGGTTGCCTGGCTCTATCATGTCGGCGGCCTGAGCCAGGAAGAGGTCAGCCAGACCCTTGGCGTGTCACGTTTCAAGATCCTCCGGATGCTGGCCGAGGCGCGTGAGCGCGGCATCGTGCGCGTGTCGATCCAGCACGAGACCACGACGACGCTTGCCTTGGCCGATACCCTGCGTGCCGCATGGGGCCTGACCGAAGTGATGGTCGCCCCGATGCCCGAGGGAATGCCGGATGGACCGCAGGGATCGGCGTTCGCGCGGCAGTCGGTCGGCATTGTTGCGGCCCGTTTTCTCGTCAGGGTCGGGGGAGGCGGTGCAAGGCTGACCATCGGCATGGGTTGGGGCTGGACCCTTGCTGCAATGGCACAGGCAGTTACCGGACTGACGAATTCCGATCTGCGCTTCGTGTCCCTGATGGGCTCGATGGTGCACACATCCGAATCCTCGCCCTTCGATGTCTGTACCAACCTTGCTGCCCTCACCAATGGCACCGCGCAGTTCATGCCGGCACCCTTCATCGCCGACGATGAGGCGTCCTGCCGAGTGATCCTCTCGCAGCGCATGGTGCGCGAGACACTCGAAGTCGCCCGGCAGGCCGACTATGCGATTGTCAGCGTGGGTGAATGCGCCCCAGGGGCGCTGCTGTACGACTCCAACGTCCTGACTGCAGCGGACCAGGCGAGCCTTGCTGCTGCTGGCGCCGTGGCAGATACGACCGGTCGTTTCTTCTGCGAGGACGGGTCACTTGCCGATGTGGACCTGAACCGCCGTGCTCCTGCAATCTCGTTCGAGGACCTTTGCCGCCGCGACGTGGTCCTGCTGGCGGCCGGGATCGAAAAACTGCGCGCGGTGCGGGCCGTCCTTAGGGCGGGGATGGTCAAGCGTTTGATCATCGACGAGCGCCTGGCGCGGAAACTGGCGGGGATCGCGACATGACCACGGTCCGCGGGAAGTCAGCTATTCAGCATTTGACAAGGATCAGTGACATTTGGCAGCGTGCCGCAGGTTGGCGCGCCCGGACCGGGCAGACCAAGGGCGACGGTGCAGACCGAAAGACCCGAACGGGCGGCACTGCCCGGCAGCGCAACAAGGGGGAGTGATGACGGAACAGCAGAGACCGGTCCTGCAGATGCGGGGCATCAACAAGTCATTCGGCGGGCTCAAGGCCCTGATCGATGTCGATCTGGAGCTTTTCCCGGGTGAGGTGCTGGCTGTCGTCGGCGACAATGGCGCCGGAAAGTCGACGCTCATCAAGGTTCTGACAGGCATCTACGAGGCCGACAGTGGCGAAATCGCCATCGACGGTGAGACCAAGACGATTCGCAACCGCCGCGATTCCATGGATGCCGGTGTCGCGGTAGTTTACCAGAACCTCGGACTGGTCGACAGCCTGCCAGCGCCCGCAAACGTGTTCCTGGGGGTCGAGCCGGTCCGCCGGATCCTCGGGGTGCCTTTCATCGACAATCGCGCGATGCGCGAGCGCACCGACCGAATCCTGCGCGAGCGGGTGGGTGTGGAACTGCCGAACATCGACGAGCCGACACGCAATTTTTCGGGTGGTCAGAGGCAGGCAGTGGCGATCGCCAGGGCGATCAACCTCGGCGACGTGAAGGTGCTGGTGATGGACGAGCCGACCGCCGCGCTTGGTCCCGAAGAAACCCGCAACACGCTGAACCTGATCCGGTCGGTCAAGGCCCGGGGCACCGCCGTGATCCTGATCTGTCACAACCTGGAGGATGTCTTTGCTGTGGCTGACCGCGTGCAGGTAATGCGCGGCGGCCGACGTGTCGGGGTTGTTGATGCGGCGTCGAGCACGCGCCGCGATGTCCTCGGGCTGATCATTGGATCCGCCGACGTGAACGAAGACGCCTACGCCTGAAGGGGGACGGGAGAATGACGGATACCGCAGTCGGACAGGCGGAAGCACCGCGCCGCAGCAAGAACGAGGGTCGTGTCGGGTCGCTGCCTTGGTATGAGCGTTACATCAACATCATGGGGCCGCTGGCGATGATCATCGCGCTGGCGATCGGCATGGCCATCTTCGAGCCGCGCTATTTCGACCTCAACAACATGATGATCATCCTTCAGGATGCCGCCATCTACATGGTCCTCGGCATGGCGATGACCATCGTCATTACCGGCAAGGGGATCGACCTGTCCATCGGCGCCGTCGCAGCGCTGTCGGCGGTGATCATGGCGATGCTGATCAAGGATCAGGGCTGGGGGCCCTATCCCGCCATGGTCGCTGCCATGCTGGTCGGCCTGACCTGCGGGCTGGCGAACGGGCTGGTTATCACCAAGCTGCACGTTCCCGATTTGCTGGCGACCTTGGCGATGGATCAGATCTACCGCGGTATCGGGCTTGTCCTGGCGGCAGGCGCCGTGCTTGCTCGGTTCCCCGAGCCCATCCCCTTTCTTGGCCGCGGACGCGTATTCGACGTGGTGCCCACGGCGGCGATCGTCGGGCTGATCGCGTTGGCAGTCGGTCTGATCCTCTACCGTTACACCTGGCTCGGGCGCTACGCGATCGCAATCGGCGGCAACCGCGAGGCGGCGGTGCTGACCGGCATCAATATCGATCGGCAGAAGATCTATCATTACATGCTGATGGGCCTGTGCGCCGCGATTGCGGGCATTCTGCTGACCGGGCGGCTGAACGCGATCCAGTCCACGGCGGGCATGGGTTTTGCGCTGCACACCATCGCTGCCGTGGTTGTCGGTGGCACGGTGCTGTTCGGCGGCCGCGGCACAATGTTCGGCACGCTGGTGGGCGTGCTGCTTCTGTCGATGGTGACGAACGCGCTGGTGATGCTGCGCTTCCAGTTTTTCTGGCAGCTGGTGGCGTCGGGCGTGATCATCATCTCGGCGATCGGGTTCTATTCGTACCTCCAGAGGCGCGGCAACAAGGATGCCAGGCAGGACGAATAGCGCGAGAGTGCCGGCGCGCGGGAGACCGCGCCCCGGCGATCCCGGCCCGGGAGGAGAAGCGGGCCAAAACGGACGAAGCCTTTGCATGGGAGGAAACCGAGATGAGGGCGAACACACTGACACGGGGCATGGCGGCATCGCTGCTGGCGCTCAGCCTGGGCATGGGGGGGGCGGCGTTGGCGCAGACCCTGCCACTTACTCCGTTGCCCGATGACGGCGATCGCTACTTCTGGTGGTACTATCAGGTCCAGACCGACGAGGTGCTGGCGAACATGCAGGAAATCGTCGGTGGCCCGGCGACCGCCATGACGAGCCCCCCTGCCGACCCGGTCAAGATCGCGGTCGTGTATCCCAGCCAGGACGTTTCGGACTTCTGGCTGCGTAGCTATCTCGCCATGGAGGCGCGGTTCAACGAGTTGGGGATGCCGTTCGAGGCCACGCAGTTCGCCTCGAACATGGGCGACTTCCTGTTGCAGTCCACCTATGCGGAACAGGTTGCGCAGGATGACTTCGACTATGTCATCTTCGGCCCGTCGGAACTGCAGGCACAGCAGGATGACATCAAGCTTCTGATGGATTCGGGCAAGAAGGTCATCGTGCTGAACTATGACACCCCGATCCAGGAATGGGGTGACGACCAGCCGTTGATGTACACAACCTTCAGCCACCTTTTCGGGGCGCTGAACATCTGCAGATGGGTTGTCGAGAACCTTGGAACCGAGGGCACCTACGCCATGATCCGCGGAATCCCCGGCGGTATCGACGACCAGCGGTCGGGTGGGTTCCGAGATTGCCTGGCGGAGAATTCGAACTGGGTCATGGCCTATGAGCACTATGGCGACTTCTTGCGCGAAGGCGGATTTGACGGCGCACAGCTGATCACGTCGGCCTATCCAGACGTGACACTGATCCACAACGCCAACACGGCGATGGCGATGGGCGCGATCTCGGCCGTACAAGCCGCGGGTCTCGGCGATCGGGTTGGCGTGACTGCATGGGGCGGCACCGGCGACGAGATCGATGCATTGCGCAACGGCGAGCTTCTGGCGACGCCGATGCGGATGAGCGATGACGTGGGTGTTGCCATGGCAGAGGCGATCCGGTTGGACATCGAAGGTCGAAGCGACGAGATTCCACTGGTGTTCCTGGGCCGGATCGACATCGTCGCCTCGGACTCGGGTCCGGACGTGGTTGACGCCTTCGAGCGGGAGGCATTCCGCTACACCGGAATCGGCACGCTAGAGCGCTGAGGCCCCAAAGAAAACCTCACCGGCATCCTGGCTCGTGCGCCAGGGTGCCGGACACTACCACCGGCCACCTGTCGAGAAGCTGGAGAGGTCCATGAAAAAGGTCCTGAACGATCCGTTCGCGTATGTTGACGAGATGCTGGACGGGCTATGCGCGGCGCATCCCGAACACTACCGCCGAACGGGTGTGGGCGGTCGGGTGATTGCCCGGGCCCTGCCGATCCGCGCGGGCAAGGTCGGCATCGTGTCCGGTGGCGGCTCGGGTCACCTGCCGGTGTTCACCGGCTATGTCGGCCCCGGCCTTCTGGACGCCTGCGCCATCGGCGACGTTTTTGCCAGCCCGTCAGTCGACCAGATGGCCGACGCGATCCGGGCGGCGAACGGGGGCGCCGGGGTATTGCGTCTCTACGGAAACTATGGCGGCGATGTCATGAACTTCGACATGGCGGGTGACATCGTCGAGATGGAGGATATCGCCTGCACTTCCGTCGTGCTGGCCGATGATGTTGCCTCGGCCAAACCGCACGAGGCCGAAAAGCGGCGTGGTGTGGCGGGCATGGTCTATGCCTTCAAGATCGCGGGCGCGGCGGCCGAGGCCGGGCTCGATCTCGATGGCGTGACTGACGCCGCACAGCGAGCGGCCGATGCCTGCCGGTCGGTCGGGTTCGCGCTCTCGCCCTGCACCGTGCCGCAGGCGGGCAAGCCCACGTTCAC
The DNA here is from genome assembly GCA_964473055.1 of uncultured Rhodobacterales bacterium. Classification (GTDB taxonomy): domain Bacteria; phylum Pseudomonadota; class Alphaproteobacteria; order Rhodobacterales; family Rhodobacteraceae; genus UBA996. The sequence continues at coordinate 9,798 of CAYYOE010000071.1, forward strand.
GCTCGGCGAGACCGAGATGGAGATGGGTATGGGGATCCACGGCGAACCTGGCGTATGGCGCGGCGACCTGAAATCGGCCGACGACATTGCCGAGGAGATGCTGGACATTCTTCTCGCGGATCGCCCTGCCTCCGGCAAGGTCTCAGTGCTGGTCAACAGCCTCGGCGCGACCCCGCCCGAAGAACTCTATATCCTCTACCGTGTCGTGAAGCGGCGACTCGAGTCGGCAGGCGCCACGATTGTGATGCCGCTTGTCGGACGTTATGCCACCTCGATGGAAATGGCGGGGGCCTCCATCACGCTGTGCCATCTGGATGACGATCTTGAGAAATGGCTGACAGCCCCCTGCGATTGCGCCTTCTGGAAGGTCTGACATGCTGACGCGCGAAAGGCTGGCTGCGGGGCTTGCTCGTATCGCCGCGCACATGGAAAGCGTGTCGGACGAGCTGAATACGCTCGACGGGCAGCTGGGGGACGGCGACCTGGGTGTGACCATGGTGCGCGGCGGGCGCGAGGTGACGACACTGCTGCCGGTTCTGCCCGATGATATCGGACTGGCGTTGATGCAGGTTGCGCAGGCCTTCACGCGCACCTCGGGATCAAGCTTCGGCACGTTGACCGCAACCGGTTTGATGGCAGCGGCCAAGGCCGCCAAAGGCCGCGATGCGGTGCCGTGGTCCGAGGTGCCGGCACTGTTGCTGACAGCGTTCGAGATGATGCGTGCGCGTGGAAAGGCCGATCTGGGCGACAAGACCGTGCTGGACACACTGCATGCTGCGGCCCTCGCGGCCGACGGGTTGGACGAACCGCAGGGTATGCTGGTGGCGATGGGCGCCGCCGCGGACCGCACGATGGACATGATGCGCGGGCAGGAGGCTCGGATCGGGCGCGCACGCATTTTTGGCGAAAAGTCCATGGGACTGGACGACCCGGGCATGCTGGCCTTTCGTCACATGCTGCGCGGCCTCGAGAGGCAGGAAGGAAACTAGCACATGCAAGGCTTTGGCGTTCACACGAGCATGTGGACGATGCACTGGGACCGGGCGGGGGCCGAGCGGACGATCCCATCGGCGGCGGCCTACGGAATGGACTTCATCGAGATCGCGCTCTTGAACACCGCGATCGTTGATGCCGCCCACACCCGCAGTTTGCTGGAGGTGCACCAGATGCGCGCGGTCTGCTCGTTGGGGCTGCCGCAGGCATGCTGGGCATCGGTCAATCCCGAAGGTGCGATCGAACACCTGAAGGTTGCCATCGACACCACTGCCGAGATGGGCTGCGAGGCGCTGTCGGGTGTCACCTACGGTGGGATTGGCGAGCGCACCGGCGTTCCCCCGACGCAAGGAGAATACGACAACATCGCCCGGGCGCTGGAGGCCGCGGCGAAGCATGCCAAGGCGCGGGGGATCCTGTTCGGGATCGAGCCGGTGAACCGGTACGAGAACCACCTGATCAACACCGCGCGGCAAGGTGTGGAGATGATCGAACGGGTGGGTGCGGACAACATTTTCCTGCACCTCGACACCTATCACATGAACATCGAGGAGAAGGGCGCAGGGAACGGCATCATCATCGGCCGCGATTACCTGAAATACATCCACCTGTCGGAATCGGACCGCGGAACGCCGGGCTGGGGAACCTGTGACTGGGACGAAATCCACGCCACGCTGTCCGCCATCGGCTTTACCGGCGGACTGGCGATGGAGAGCTTCATCAACATGCCGCCCGAGGTGGGCTACGGTCTGGCCGTCTGGCGCCCGGTGGCCAAGGACTTCGCCGAAGTGATGGACAACGGCCTGCCGTTCCTGCGCGGCAAGGCGCGGCAATACGGGCTGATCTGAGGGGCTGCGATGGACCTTGTGGCGCTGACCGACCGCATCCTGGCGATGGCCACTAACCATGACCGGGTGGTCGTGGCCATTGCGGGTGCACCGGGGTCGGGCAAGTCCACGTTGGCCGAAGGGCTGGTTGCCGCCCTGAACGTGCGCGCGACGGACAGCGCCGCGCTGTTTCCCATGGACGGGTTTCACTTCGATGACCTCTACCTGGTCCCGGCCGGGTTGCGCCCGCGAAAGGGCGCGCCGGAGACCTTCGATGTGGGCGGTTATGCGCAGGCCCTGCGCCGCCTGCGCGCGCGTGACGAACCCTTCGTTGCCGTTCCGGTCTTCGACCGCACGATCGAGATTGCCCGCGCGGGCGCCCGGCTGATCCCGGTCGAGGTGCCGGTGGTGGTGACGGAAGGCAACTATCTGCTGCTGGACCGGGCGCCCTGGTCCGGGCTTGCCCCGCTGTTCGACCTGACGGTCTTTCTGGATGTGCCCGAGGAAGAACTGGAACGCCGCCTGATCCGTCGCTGGCTGGATCATGGACTCGAACCCGAGGCCGCACGGGACAAGGCGCTCGGCAACGATATCCCGAATGCCCGCCTGGTGGTGGGCGCAAGCCGGACCGCCGATATCACATTGACGCAAGAGGCCGCGCCGACATGACCGACCCGACCCCGCCAGACTATGTCCCCTTCACCGCCGATACCTTGCGGGCGCGTCTGTCTGACGTCGCGGCTGTCACCGATCGACTGGGGCGCGACACGCAGGCGTGGCGGGTGCGCGAGGTGGGAGACGGCAACCTGAACCTCGTCTTCATCGTCGAAAGCCCCGAGGGCGCGCTGGTCGTCAAGCAGGCGCTGCCCTACGTCCGGCTGGTCGGGGACAGCTGGCCCTTGCCGATCCGACGCTGCTTTTTCGAGTACAATGCCCTGATCCGGCATGCCCGGCGCGATCCGGGCC
>CAYYOE010000072.1:0-12485 GCA_964473055.1 uncultured Rhodobacterales bacterium
CCGCGCCGCGCGAAGCTGCGGCTGGTGGTGACGCAGAATGCGCTGGACCGGCTGGGGGCGGACGTGGTGGCGGCGGCCGGGATCGAGCCCGAGATCGCGGATCCGCGGCGGTTCCCGGTGCCGCTGGACGAAGGCTCGGTGCACCAGGGCGCGGCGCTGGAAACCCGGCCTCTGGACTGGGGGAGGCTGGAGGAGGTCGCGCTGGGCGATGGCGATCGTCCGCCGGTGGTCGTGATGCTGGACCGGGTGACCGATCCGCACAATGTGGGCGCCATCCTGCGGTCGGCCGAGGTGTTCGGTGCCCGCGCTGTGGTGGCCCCCCAACGCCATTCCGCACCCGAGACCGGGGCACTGGCGAAGGCGGCGTCGGGAGCGCTGGAACGGCAACCCTATCTGCGGGTCGTCAACCTGGCGGATGCGATGGAACGGCTGGGCGCGATGGGGTATATCCGCGTGGGATTGGCGGGCGAGGCCGACGCGACCCTGACCGAGGCGCTGGCGCCACTTGCCGGGCGGCCGCTGGCGCTGGTGCTGGGGGCCGAGGGTCCGGGCCTGCGCGAGCGTACCCGCACCACCTGCGATGTCCTGGCGCGCATTCCGTCGGCGGGGGCGTTCGGGTCGCTCAACGTGTCGAACGCGGCGGCGGTGGCGCTCTACGAAGTGTCGAAGAACGATTGAGCCGCGACGCGCGGGGCGGAGGGCCAGCTTCCACAGGCCAAGGCATCCCAAGACGGCCACAAGGGAGGGTACCGAACGCCGCCTACAGCTGCGTCATTGCGGATACGCCGCGTCGTGAAACGCGATCTCGAAGGTTTGAACCTCCCCGAAAAGACGAACGAGACGGCCTTGCTCTGCGTCATCCATGGCACGACCGACGCGGTCCACCTCGGCCTTCATCCAGCGGGCCTGACTTTCGAACTCCGGGGCGGCGTGAAGCGCGACCCACTCACGCAGGTGCGGATCGGATATCTTTACCCCCGCGACGTCCTGGCTCCAGGTCCAGTACATCCACTCGGCCCCGAACATGGCGGTGACGATGTCGGCATAACCGCCATCCTGGGCGATTCCCGTCATCCCGTCCCGGAAGGCTGTTACACGCCGGTCCGTCAGGTCGGCGACAGCCATGTCAATTCCGCGGGCAGCGAACACGCGTTCGAAATACGCCACCTGTTCGTTTGCGAGCGCATCGAGGACCGCGATCAGCCGACGTCGCGTCCGGATGTCCCCGGCCCGCGCCGTGGCGAAGGCGAAGATCGCGATGGCCGTTTCGACAAACGCACCCTCGATGACAAGGTAGCGATCAAAGACCGCCGCTGGCAGGCCGTCGGACCGGATGTCCTGCACGAAGCGATGACGGACCATCCGCGTAAAGACATCGGCATTCTCGCGCAACATACGGTCCGACAGGGCCTCGTTCACGGCCCGAGTCCCTCTGCCGCCCGCGCGACGAAGCGGCGGACACGGTCGGTGTCGACGGGGTTCCACCACACTCCACCCTCCTTGAGGGACGATGCGACAATGACCCCGTTGGTACGAGAGAGGATCGGGAGGATATTATCCTCCGTTACGCCAGAGCCGACCAGCAGCGGCAGGTGCGTCGCGCCGCCAATCTCGTCGAGTTCGTCAAGACTCGCGGCATTGCCGGTGCGCTGACCCGTGGCAATCACGCAGTCGGCATCGAAGAATGCAAGGTCACGGGCAAGCTCGGGGATTGGCCGGTCGGCGACGATGGCGTGGCTGCCGTGCTTGACATGCACATCAGCAAAGACTCGCACATTTTCGGCACGCAGGAGCGCGCGATACCGCATTGCCTCGGCCGCGCGGCCCTCCATGAAACCTTCGTTCGCCACATAGGCGTTGGCCCACTGGTTCACCCGGATGAACTCGGCCCCGCCCGCCACTGCGGTCGCGAAGGCCGGCAGCGGCGCGTTCGCGAGAACGTTCACCCCCACCGGAACCCCGGTCGCCCGCCGGGCGCGGTCGGTCACGACCGAGAGAAAGGCAGGCGTCTCGGGGCCGATATCCTCGGGCTTCGAAAAGGGAATGTCGCCGTGGTTCTCGACGATCAGGCCGTGGAGTCCGCCCTCGACCAGCCGCTCGGCGTCGCGCAGGCAGGCGGCGTAGATCTCCTCCATGCTGGCGCCCCGGTAACGGGGTGAGCCCGGCAAGGGCGGGCAATGGATCATTCCGATCAACACCTTGTCGCGTCCGAAGATTTCCCGTATCGCGCTGGGCGTCCTGTCCGAAATCAGCTGCATCCCTGGTCCTTTCGAGAGCGGAGAAGGCCACCCATGCGGGCCCATGTCATCGGCAACGTCGCGCTCGACGAAACGATCCGGGTGGACGACCTGCCGGGGCACGGTGCCTCGATCCTGGGCGTCGAGATGTCGCGCGATCTGGGCGGCAAGGGCGCGAACCAGGCAGTTGTTCTGGGGCGCGCGTGCCTTGCGACACGTCTCGTCGCGCCGGTCGGACGCGATACGCGCGCGGTCGAGATCAGGACGGCGCTGGCGGTCGAACCGGTCGAGGCATCACTGGTGGAGGTCGAAGGCGTTCGGAGCGACATCTCGTTGATCCTGATGACGACTGGCGGCGAAAATGCCGTCGTCACCACGAACGAAGCGGCGTCCGGCCTTTCGCCTGACGCAGGTGTCGCGATGCTGGCGGAGGCCGAGGCCGGCGACTTGCTCGTCCTGCAGGGGAACCTGTCCTTCGAGACGACCCGCGCTCTTTTCATGCAGGGGCGCGCCCGTGGGATGCGCACCGCGTTCAACCCCTCCCCAGTGCGGGAGTTCTTCGCGGAGTTCTGGCCCATGGTCGACGTCGCCTTCATCAATGAAGGCGAGGCGGCGGCGCTGGGTGGGGTGGACCGTCTGATCGCGCGAGGCGTGGGCCGGGTCGCGCTGACGCTTGGTGGACGGGGCGCGCGGCTGATCTCGGCCAGTGCCGACGTGGCCGTGGCGGCTGCGCCGGCGACGGTGGTGGACACAACCGGGGCGGGGGATTGCTTCATGGCGACCGCTCTCGCCTCGGCGGGCTTGAGGGGCGTGGATCTCGACGCCCGGGCGCTTTGCGATGCCGCACGGGCGGCGGCGCTCACGGTCTCGCGGCCGGGGACCATGCGCGCCTTCCCGACGGCGGCCGAGATGGCCACGATCCTCGCCCCGTGAACCTTCATCACTGGCGCACGGCCAGCCAGCCGAGCAGGTTCTTCCACAGCGCACCGTAGCCTTCCCAATCGCAGAAGGCGGGTGAGAGCCAATGCGGCCCGATGTCCGAGGTCCAGGCGGCGGTGCGTCCGTTCCCGTGTCCACCAAGCACCAGCAGAGGGTGCCCGCCCTGATCCGCCGGCAGGCGCGCGAGAACCTCGGCGCCCTCCTTCACCTCTACCTCGTTCACGCCAAGAACAAAGGGCCAGGCGCCGTCAAGTCCGGCCAGCACCGGATGGTCCGGGGCGATCACCTCGGCTACCGCGCCCTCGGGCATCTCGACCCGGTCGTCCCAGGGCAGGCAGGTCACGGGCAGCACGTCCTCGACGGGCGTCCTGCGCCATCGCGCCTTACCGTCGATCCCCTGGAAGCTGAAGTAGCCGCCGCACATGAGGAGCCCGCCCCCCTTCTCGACCCAGGCCTTGATGAGCCGCAGCCGGTTCGGCACCGTCTCCGACCTGAGCCAGACGGCCGGAGGGAGGAGAAAGGAATTGGCCCCGATGTCCGACAGGATGATCACGTCCCACTGGTCGAGCCCGGCCATGTCGAAGGGAAACTTCTCCACCGCCTCGTGGGCGGGCATGTAGGTCAGGTCGAAATCCGACCCCCTCAGCGCCGCCACCAGCGGCTCGGCGCCGAGGTGGAAGGTCACGCTGCCGAACTGGTCGAAGCCCTTGTAATGCGTGGCCGAACTCACCCAGCTTTCGCCCACCAGCAGAACCCTGGTCCTCATCTATCGTCCTCCCGTCAGGCGGTCGCGTCGAACACGCGGCGCGGATTTTCTGTCATCAATGTGTCGAGCGACGCCGCGTCCATCCCGTGCCGGCTGAGGCGCGGCAGGAAATGGCGCGTGACGAAGCCGTAGCCGTTCCCGCCGTAGCGGGTCAGCATCATCTTCAGGAACACGTCCTGCGACAACAGGATGCGCCCGAGGTGCCCGGCATCGGCAAGCCGCAGGATGGCGCGGGCCACTTCGTCGTCGCTGGGGCATTGCACCTGCTGGTCGGCATAGAAGTAATCCATGCCGATCATGTCGAACTCGATGAAGGCGCCCCGCGCGGCAAGCCCCGCCTGATAGGCGAAGTCTTGGTGCGAGGGGTTCATGTGGCACAGGACCGTCTGGGACGGCTCGCCGCCTTCGTCCTCGACAATGTCGAGCACCCGCCCGCCCAGCCGGAACCAGCCCGGCAGGTGCACCATCAACGGCAGGCCGGTGCGGACCTGCGCGCGGACCGCGCCGCGCAAGGATCGCTCCTCGGGCGGTGTGAAGTCCGACGACACGCCGATCTCGCCGATCAGCCCGATGCGGGCGTCGGTGCCGTCCGCTCCGGTCAGCGCCTCGGCCACGATCTGGTCCGCGATGTCGTCCACGGTCAGTGCGGCAAAGTCGTCCGGCATCGAGGTGTGCAGGTAGTAGCCCGCCCCCATGACGATGTTCAGCCCCGTCGCGGCCGAGATGGCGCGCAGCTTGCGCGGATCGCGCCCGATACCCCGACAGGTCGGGTCCACCACCGTGCGCCCGCCCTGCGCGGTGAAGTCGCGCAACTCCTCGATGGCCAGCGGAAGGTCGTCGAGTGCGATGTTGTGGCGGTTGACGAAAGGGTCCTGGCGCAGTTCGGACAGGATCTCGATCCGCACGGGGCTGTCGGCGAGGTATTGGCGCGCAGGGTCGACGGGCGGATTCCACCAGCACGAACAATCGTTCTGCAGATGCTCGTGCATCAAGGTGACGCCCATGTCCGCTACGGCGATTGGGCCGTCGACCGTCATCACCTGTCCCGAACGGACATGGGCCTGTGACAGCTCGCTCATGGCCTATCCCTTCCTCCGGAACCGGATGTTGCTGCTGAAGAGCCGCGTGTTCATCCAGATCGCGATAAGGATGATCGTGCCCGTGACGATCTGCGTGAAGAAGGGTGAGATGTGCAACAAGATCAGCCCGTTTCCGATCACAGCGATGGTCATGGTGCCAAGGACCGTGCCCACCATGCTGGCCTTGCCGCCCATCAGCGACGTGCCCCCCAGCACCACCGCCGCGATCACCTGCAACTCGAACCCCACCGCCGCGTTCGACGACCCGGACCCAAGACGCGCGGCGAGCAGCAGCCCCGCGATGGCGCAAGCAATGCCAGAGACGACATAAACCGAAGCCACGATCTGCCGCGCGGGCATCCCCACGCGCCGCGCGGCCTCCATGTTCGACCCCACCGCCACGACCTGCCGACCGTAGCGCGTGCGCAACATCACGACGAAGCCGAGGATCGCAACGAGAATCGAGATCAGCGCCGGGACGGGGATGCCACCTAGCGTCCCGCGCCCCAGCCAGAAAAAGCCGGGCGCGTTCTGGATCGGGATCGAATAGCCCTCGGTCAGATACAGCGCGAAGCCCCTCAGGATCGACAGTCCCGCAAGCGTCACGATGAAGGCCGGGATGCCCTGATAGGCGATGAACCACCCTTGCACCGCGCCGATGAGTCCCCCCATTGCCAGCATCAGGACCACGGCCATTGGCCAGTCCATCCCCTGCGCCATCAGGATCGCCGCCACGGCATTGACAAGCGCCACGAGCGAACCGACCGACAGGTCGATCCCCGCCGTGGTAATGACGAGCGTCATGGCCACGGCAACAATCAGGATGGGTGCCGCCTGACGGATCACGTTCAGGATGTTGCCAGTGGTCAGGAAGGTCGAGGTCATCGACCCGAAGAAGATGAGGCAGGCCGCAAAGAACAGCGCGATCGACAGGACCTGCGCGTGATCGGCCACGAAATCGGCCAACGCCGAGCCCTTTTCGCGTTCTGTATAGGCGGACATCAGTGCCGGTTCTCCCCCACGATCAGCCGCACGAGGTCCTGAAGGTCGGTCTCGGCGATCTTGCGTTCGGCCACCTTGGTGCCCTCGTACATCACCGCGATCCGGTCGCAGACGCGGAACAGGTCCTGAAGCCGGTGGGTGATCAGTACCACGCCCACGCCGCGCGCCTTCACGCGGTTGATGAGCGCGAGCACCGCCTCCACCTCGGCCACGGCAAGCGCCGAGGTGGGCTCGTCCATGATCAGCACCTTGGGGTCGAAGCTTGCCGCGCGGGCGATGGCGATAGCCTGCCGCTGGCCGCCCGACAGCGCGTCCACCTTGGCAGTGAGGCGCGGAATGCGGATGTCGAGCGCTTCGAGCATTCGCCGCCCCTCCTCCAGCATCCGCGCCTGATCGAGGAACGGTCCGCGTGTGAGTTCACGGCCAAGAAACAGGTTGCCCACCACGTCCACATGGTCACACAGGCTCAGGTCCTGGAACACCATCTCGATGTGGCGGGCGCGTGCATCGGCCGGACCGGAGAACTGCACCTCCTCACCGTCCACAGCGATGGTGCCGCCATCGGGGATATAGGTGCCCGAGATCACTTTCGTCAGCGTCGACTTGCCCGCTGCATTGTCACCCACAAGCCCAAGACACTCGCCCGGCAGGATGTCGAGATCGACCCCGCGCAGCGCCTGCAACGAGCCGAACGTCTTGCGGATGCCGCGCAGCGACACGAGCGGTGCCGTGGGCCGGGGGAGAACTTCCCCCCCGGCCGCCGCGCCATCTGGGGATGGCGCTGGCGTCACTGGAACATGCCCCGGAAGTCGCCCACGTTGTCTTTCGTGACGATGGTCACGGGCACGGCGATGTTGCGCTCGACCGTACCGCCGCCGGTGATCGTCATCAGCGCGTCGACTGCCGCCGCGCCCATGGCGGCAGGATCCTGCTGGATCACCGCCTCGACATAGCCGGCGTCGATCCCTGCAATGACCGAGGCCGTCAGATCCCAGCCAAACACCTTCACGTCCGCCTGCCGGCCCTGGCTTTCGACGGCAGCGACGGCCCCCACAAGCGCGGGCTCGCCGGTGGCGTAGATCGTCGTCATGTCGGGGTTCGCAGTCATCAGGTTCTCGGCCGCGGCCAACGCGATGTCCTGAACGTTCTGCCCGTCGACGGTGCCGGCGATGGCCACGGAATCAGAGATCGCGCCCTCGAACCCGTCCTTGCGGACATTCTGGATGAACGAGTTCAGCGCCCCGACGATGCCAAGCTTTGCCCCGCCAACCCCAGCGGCATAGTCGTTGAAGAAGGCCCCAAGGTCTGCACCCGCCTGTGCGTTGTCCACGCCGATCTGGGCCAGGTGCGGGCCGTCCTCGGGCAGGATCGCGTCGATGGCGACGACAGGGATGCCTGCCGCGGCGGCCTGTTCGACGGCGGGCATGATCCCGTTGACATCGATCGCGACTACCGCAAGGCCATCGACGCCCTGCTGGATGTAGGTCTCGATCGCGCTGTTCTGCGCTGCGGGATCGTTGTTGGCGTTGAATATCACGAGGTTCACACCTGCCGCCGCGGCGGCGGCCTGGGCGCCCTCGTTCATCTGGTTGAAGAAAAGGGCCTGCTGGTTGATCTGAACAAGCGCGAAGGTCTTGTCCTGCGCGGAGGCCGGCACCGCGGCGAGAAGTGCGGTCGCGCCTAAGAGCGCAGCGAGAGTCCGGCGTGAGACGATGGCAATCATTGGTGTTCCTCTCTGTTGGCCGTTGCGAGCAGCTTACCTGAGGGGCGGAGCAACGGAATCTCGCTCCATCAGGATCACGGGAAGGAGCTCCTCGGATGGGGAGACCGTCAGCGCGGGGTCCGCCTCCATGAGAAGGGCGAGCGCGCGCGCGCCAAGCTCGCGCACAGGCTGCCGGATGGCTGTGATGCCGGGTGAGAAGAGATGGAGGGGGCCGACATCGTCAAAACCCACTAGCGAGACGTCGCGCGGGACCGCGAGGCCGTTCGCGCGCAGTACCTCGAGAACGCCGATGACGAGTTCGTCGGATGTGGCGAAAATCGCAGTGCAGGACCGCGCCTCGGCGAGGTATCGAGCGCCGGCGGTGCGACCGAAGGCGACGGAGTAGTCGCCTTCGAACCGCGTGATTCGGGCCTGACCGCTCCAAACCTCGGTCATGGCATTGCGGAATCCCTCGAAGCGCCGAGCTCCGCTGATCATGGCGTCGACGCCGCCCACGAAGAGCACCTCGCGATGGCCTGCGCGGGCGAGGTGCAGCCCCGCCAGATACCCGCCCATCACGTTGTCGCAGAAGAGTTTCGGCACCTCCGTCCCCGGCACGTCCTCGTCAAGCACGACCACCCGGCCACTGCGGTTGATCGCCTCGGCCAGCGTGCCATCGTCGGGGTGGTTGGTGACGAAGATGATGCCGTCGACATGGTTGCGATGGATGGCGTTCAGGTAGCTTTTTTCGCGCCCCCCCCTGTTCAGCGTGGCGTAGAGCGCGAGCGCTAGACCGCGCCGGTCGGCCTCGGCCTCGACCGCGGCGACGAGCGTGGCGAAGAAGGGTGTTGCGATGTCCGGCACGACGAGCCCGACCGTGTCTGACCGTCCGAGGCTCAGGCGCCGGGCATGCGGGTTCGGCGAATAGTTCAGGTCCCGGATCGCGGTCTCGACAAGACCGCGTGTGCGGTCCGGCAGTTCGAGAGAGCCGTTCATGAAGCGCGAGACGGTCGTCACCGAGACGCCCGCCGCCCTTGCCACATCCTTCAGGCTGGCCGCTCCCACCCGTCACTCCTAGTGAATCGGTTTAGTAAATCCCTTTACGAGGGTGCATTGCACGACGTGCGTGTGTCAACGTGATCCACAACTAGGACCGCCGCGACCGGACGAAAATCGCGGTATGCTCTGTTCTTGGGCGCCCCAAGCCTGTTGATCTCCACGCAGAACTGACCCGGGCACTCCATCGAGAAGTGAGGCACCTTGGACTTGCCCGTCCATTGTGGAGAGCGTTCAGCTCAACCCTGCAACCGCAACACCGTCACTTCCCGACCTATGCGCTTCGAAATGAACTGCGCGGCGAACGGCATCGAGCACCGGCTGATCAAACCCAACCACCCGTGGACGAACGGCCAGGTCAAGCGGATGAACTGCACGATCAAGGACGTAACCGTGAAACGCTTCCACTCCGACAAGCACGCTCAACTGCGCACGCACCTCGCCGACTTCATGGCCGCCTACAACTTCGCCCGCAGGCTCAAGACCCTCGGGGGCCTCACGCCCCATGAATTCATCTGCAAAATCTGGACATCAGACCCGGATCGATTCATTCTCCACCCTATCCGCCAGATGCCGGGACCAGACACCTAGGGATCTGAAACCGATGCTCTCCAACAACACCAGCAGCTATGGCAGTCTTGCCCGCACACTGCACTGGCTGAGCGCGCTGCTGATCGTGGCGCTGATCCCGACCGGGATCATCGCCAACGGTCTGCCTGCGGAAACCTCACACGACCTGCTTGCAAAGGCGCGACTGTTTTCGGTCCACAAGACGTTGGGGGTGACTCTGTTTGCGGTGGCAGTTCTGCGAATCGCTTGGGCGTTAGTGCAGCCCCGTCCCGCCGAACTGCACCCCGACCGCCGTTGGGAAACCTTTGCCGCCCGCACCGTGCACTGGTTGCTCTACGGCTCGCTTGTCCTGGTGCCACTGACCGGCTGGCTCGCCCACGCCGCGACGACAGGCTTTGCCCCGATCCTCTGGCCTCTGGGGCAGGGCCTGCCATTCGTGTCGAAATCGGACGCGCTCTATCAATCGGCGGCATCCCTGCACATTGTCTTCGAGCGAATACTGGTTATTGCCCTTGCACTGCATCTGGTCGGGGCCCTCAAGCATCACTTCTGGGACAAGGACGCAACGCTGCGCCGGATGCTTTCCGGACAGGGCGGGCCTGTTCACGCCCCGCACATCCCGGCCCGACCGCGCACCCACCTTGCGCCAATCGGCGTGGCGCTGGCGCTTTGGGCGGGGGCCATCGGCGTGGGCGTGGGCCTTGGCATGTTCTCGCACCTCCCGGCGGTCGCGGCCGTCGCACCCGAGTCTGACGAGGCGACGGCGCCCGCAGGCAACTGGTCGGTCGAGGATGGAACCCTTGCCATCACCATCCGGCAACTTGGCCAGGATGTGCGGGGCACCTTTGCGACCTGGACCGCCGCCATCACGTTCGACCCGGACCCGGATGCGCTGAACCCCGGCCACGTCAGCGTGGCGATCGACATCGCCAGCCTTTCCCTCGGTCAGGTCACCCCGCAGGCGCTCGGCCCCGAATTCTTCGATGCCGCTGCCTTCCCGGACGCCCTTTTCCAAGCCGACCTCGTAGCGACAGTCGACAACGTCTATCTGGCCGACGGCCACCTGATACTGAAGGAAGGCCGGGTTCCGGTCATCCTTGAGTTCCGCCTGGTGATCGAGGGGGACCGGGCACGGATGTCGGGCCGAACAACCCTGGACCGGCGCGACTACGGCATAGGACAGCAGATGAATGACGAGGCCACGCTTGGTTTCACGGTCGGTGTGGCTGTGGACCTGACGGCGCGCCGGATTGGCGACTGAGAATCCGGCAAGGGCAGCACGCTCGGAAAAGGGGCCGACGGTTGCCCGGTGGCCCCTGTGTCCTGCGCCTCGGTCAGCCCTGGAACGCCTCGATCTGGATCTGCACCTGTACCTCGTCGGACACGAAGGGCGTGAACAGCCCAAGTCCGAAGTCGGACCGCAGCAATGCTGTGGTCGCTCCGAAACCGGCCCACGGCTTGCCTTCCATCGGATGCGTACCCGTCTGGTTCAAGACGGCGTCCAGCACCACCGACCGTGTCACGCCGTTCAGGGTCAGGTCGCCGGTGATCCGTGCCGTTGCGTCGCCTGTCACTTCGATGGCAGTTGACCGGAACTCCACCATCTCGTCGTCAGCGGCACCGAAGAAATCGGACGACATGAAGTGTTCGAACCGGGCCTCCCAACCTGTCAGCATGGACCGTACCGGAAAGGTCACGACGACCGAGGACGCCGCCGGATCGGCTTCATTCCATTCGATCGTGCCGTCGAAACCCGAGAACATGCCCCAATTGGTGGAGTAGCCGAGGTGATCATAGGAAAAGACGATCTGGCTGTGGCTCGCGTCGAGCGTCCAGATGGCGGGCTCCGCAAGGGTGGGCAGCGAAAAGGCTGCGGCCGCCACAGTGGAATAGGCAAGCGAAATCAAAGGTCTCATCGGTGTCTCCTGAACCTTGAACGACTCAAAGACGATGTCCTCTGAGGGCCTGCACTGTCCACTCTCGTTGCGGAACAGCCCCTGTTCGTGACCGAACAATGCGCGTCGCCTGGCGCCGTCCCGGGGATCAGCCAAAACCCGGGATCAGCCGCGTAAGGTCGCCGGACGGGGCACCCACGACGCGGTGCGCACGAGACAGGTCCAGGTCGATCAGGTCGCGCACCTGGGCCAATCGCCCCACGGGTCCGCTGACCAGAAGGACCCGCTCTCCGCTCCCGTGGAGATAGACGACCAGCCGGCCGAGGCCGGCCTCCTGATCGACATCGCAATCCTCCAGCTCGACCCGATCGATATCCGCCAAGGTCATGCAATCGATCAACCGCAGCCGCTGCGCACGGTTGCGCGCGACAACCCGGATTTCGCCGCGCAGGCGATCGATATGAACCTCGGTGCCCAGCCCCTGGTTTGAAAACCGCAGCAGCAGGATCCCGCCCATGGCGAGGACAGTGGTCAGGACAGCCTTCATGCCCAGGACTTCCTGGCTGAGCAACGCCCCCGGGATAATCCACAGGCAAACGGCAATCAGGCAAAGGCCTAGACCGATGATCCCAAGTAGCGACTCGACAAAGCGCACCCGGATGTTCCGCCAGACGCCTCCGGACCGAATGACGAACCCCCAGCTTTCCGGCACGAAGTCCCCCTCGTCCTGACGTCCCGTCGCACCCCGCCTGACCCGCCTGCCACCCGACATGGAAACCGCACACCCTGTTGCATCACCGGCCCCACCCGTGCCTGCGGTCATACTGCGTGATGCAGGCGGAATTTTGACCTGACCGCCGCCAAATGCGGGCAAACCGACGGCGCGCCCCCACGCGGCGATGCTCTGCGGGACTGCAAGACACACCCTTGCCCGCAAGCGGATTAGCTGTATAAGGCCGCTTCCTTCCGCGAAACACGAAACCGGCGCAGGCTCTCGTGGGCGGGACGCGGAAGGTCGGACCCGTCCTATGAAATGCGCCCGAGAAAATGGAGCGACCATGCCGCTTTACGAGCATGTGATGATCGCGCGTCAGGATCTGACGAATGCGCAGGCCGAAGGGTTGATCGAACACTTCGGAACCGTACTCGCCGACAATGGGGGCAAGATCCTCGACAGCGAGTATTGGGGCGTCAAGACGATGGCCTACAAGATCAACAAGAACCGCAAGGGGCACTATG
>CAYYOE010000073.1:0-4675 GCA_964473055.1 uncultured Rhodobacterales bacterium
CAGGTCGCCCACCAGGCTTTCCAGCTTGGCGCGCGTCAGCTTCATCACCAGGTGCAGCGGCTGGCGATCCGGCCCCATCGAGATGAATGGCTGGTTGATCTCGGTTTGCTGCGCCGAGGACAGTTCGATCTTGGCTTTCTCGGCGGCTTCCTTCAGCCGCTGCAGCGCCATCTTGTCCTTGGTCAGGTCGATCTGGTGTTCCTTGCGGAATTCCTCGGCAAGGTAGGTCACGATGCGCATGTCGAAGTCTTCGCCGCCGAGGAACGTGTCCCCGTTGGTCGATTTCACTTCGAACAGGCCGTCGTCGATTTCCAGGATCGTGATGTCGAAGGTGCCGCCGCCCAGGTCATAGACCGCGATGGTGCGGGTTTCCTTCTTGTCCAGCCCGTAGGCCAGCGCCGCCGCCGTGGGTTCGTTGATGATGCGCAGCACTTCCAGGCCCGCGATCTTGCCCGCGTCCTTGGTCGCCTGGCGCTGGGCGTCGTTGAAGTACGCGGGCACCGTGATGACGGCCTGCGTCACCGTCTCGCCCAGGTAGCTTTCGGCGGTTTCCTTCATCTTCTGAAGGATGAAGGCCGAAACCTGGCTGGGCGAGTATTTCTCGCCCCGCACTTCGACCCAGGCGTCGCCATTGCCGCCGTCGACGATCTTGTAGGGGACAAGCTTCTTGTCCTTTTCCACCTCGGCGTCGCCGAGGCGTCGCCCGATGAGGCGCTTGACGGCAAATACGGTGTTTTCCGGGTTGGTCACGGCCTGCCGCTTGGCAGGCTGGCCGACGAGGCGTTCGGTGTCGGTGAAGCCGACGATGGAGGGGGTGGTGCGGGCGCCTTCCGCATTCTCGATCACGCGCGGCTGACTGCCGTCCATGATCGCGACGCAGGAGTTGGTGGTGCCGAGGTCGATACCGATGACTTTGGCCATGTGTAGTCCTTCCGATGGCGATGTCTGGGGGAGGCCCGTGCGCGGCACCTGCCCCCGATCCCTGGGTTTGCCGGAGGGACGGCCTGCCCCCCCGGGTTCCGGCGGTATATAGGAGGGGGGTCGGGGCGCTGCAAGCGTGGCCCGGCGCGCGCGGGGTAGGAAAAAAGAGCGGTTTGCGCGGGATGGAGAAGGTTTCCGTCAAGGGATTCGAGGTGTTTCGCGGCTGGCTCGACCGGCCGTCGCAGGAGGCGCTGGTCGAGACCCTGCGGAGCGTGGTGCGGGCCGCGCCGCTGGTGGCGCCCGAGGTGCCGGGCGGGCGGCCGATGAGCGTTCGGATGACCAGCGCGGGCCGGGTCGGCTGGGTCACAGATCGGGCCGGCTACCGCTATGCCGGTCGTCATCCGTCGGGGGTGCCCTGGCCGCCGATCCCCGATGTCGTGCTGTCGGTCTGGCGCGGCGTCACCGGGCTGGACCGGGACCCCGATTGCTGCCTGGTGAACTGGTATGGCGAAGGCGCGCGGATGGGCCTGCACCAGGACCGCGACGAAGGCGACTTCGGCTGGCCCGTGGTGTCGGTATCGCTGGGCGACGACGGGCTGTTCCGCATGGGTGGTCCGGCGCGGCGCGATCCCACGACCAGCCTGTGGCTGACCTCGGGCGATGTGGTGGTGATGGGCGGTGCTGCGCGGCTGGCGTTTCACGGGGTGGACCGTATCCGATTCGGGTCGTCCACGCTGTTGCCGCAGGGCGGGCGGCTGAACCTGACGCTGCGGGTGGTCGCAGGCGCGTGAACCGGTTGTATCCAGGGTCATCGTGCTTAGGTCGGGCCTGCATCATCATTTCGAGAGGTCCAATGCTTCACGTCGATATCCCCAGCACCCGCGAATTCACTGCACTGATTACGGCGCGCCATTCGTGGTCGGTCAGCCTGTTCGTGCCGACCACGCCCGAAACCCAGCACATCGCGCAGGCACGCACGGAACTGGGCAACCTGTTCAAGGCGGCCGAAGAACAGCTGACCGCGGCGGGCATCGAAAAGCGCGCGCTCTGGCCGATGCAGGAGCAACTGGGCGATCTTCTGGAGGATGACGATTTCTGGGCGCATCAGGCGAACGGTCTTGCAGTGTTCCTGACGCCCGAGTCCTTGCGGGCGTTCCGCCTGCCGACGCATCTGACGCCGATGGTGCAGGTGTCCGACCGGTTCCACCTCAAGCCGCTGTGGCGGGTGATGAGCGTGAACCAGCATGCCTTCGTGCTGGCGATCGAGGAGAACGGCACGCGCCTGATCGAAGTGGCGGCCGATCTGCCGGCGGTCGAGGTCAAGGTGCAGGGGATGCCGAAGGATGCGGCCAGTGCCGCGGGTACGGCAACGGTGAATTCGCGCAACTACCGCCAGAAGCTGGGCGGCGGCGAAGGCCAGTCGTTCCACCTGCGCGGCTATGCCCGCAAGGTGGATGCGGCGATCCGCCCCGTCCTGTCGGGCCGGTCGGAACCGCTGATCGTCGCCGCGGCCGAACCGATGCTGTCGATCGCGCGGTCGGTCGTCAGCCATGACGGGCTGGCGGCAGAGTCGATCACCGGCAGCCCGGCGCGGATGACGCCGGGCGACCTGGCGGCCGCGGCGCGACCGATCCTCGACAAGCTGCACGATGACGCCGTGGCCGAGGCGCACCGGCTGTTCGACGCCCGCAAGGGCGAGGGCCGGGCCACGCGGGACGTGGCCGACGCCGCCCGCGCCGCGACCTTCGGGGCGGTGGACACGCTGCTGATCGACATGGACGAGGCGGTTCCCGGTACGGTCGACGAGACCACGGGCGCCGTGACCTTCGCCAAGGGCGAGAGCGCGGCCAGCTACGGCGTGGTGGACGAGATCGCGGGTCGCACCGCGTTGGCGGGGGGCCGGGTCATGGCGGTGCGCAAGGACGACCTGCCCGAGGGCGCGTCTTTGATGGCGATCCTGCGCTACGCGGTCTGAGGCGCGATCCACAGCGATGGGCGGCGCCCGGGGCATCCGCCTCGGGCGTCGTCAGCGGCGGGCGTTCCAGCTCGCCGAGGCGTGGCGGCGCGTGTAGAACTCGCCCATCAGGCCCAGCACGATCAGGACGCCGCCAACGATCAGCGGATACGAGATTGAACTGTAGTGCGGGTTGTAGTTCACGAACACGAAGCCACGGCACTGGTCGATGATGTGGAACAGGGGGTTCCAGTCGAACATCATCAGCATCGTGCCGGGCAGCATGTTCGCGACAAACATCTTGCCCGAGGCGATCATGTTGGCGCGCGCGTAGAGTTGCGACAGCATTCCCACGATATCGGGGTTCCACGGCTTCAGCGCCAGGAACACAAGGCCGACCCCCGCGCCGGTGAACCAGGCCAGCAGCACCATGCCGAAGGCGGCGGCAGGCTGCTCGAACGTCAGCGGCGAGACTGCCGAGTGGTAGATGCCAAGGATGACGAACAGTGCGAGGATCTGGATATACAGGGCGCCCAGCGCCGCGGACAGGATCGCCACCGCGGTGTTCATCGGCGCGTGCTGCATCATCGGCGAGGCCGGGCCCTCGGACCCGACGACCGCGGCCATCGCCTTGGTGTGCACGAAGAAGATGTAGATGCCCGAGAACAGGTACAGCATGTAGTCGCCGCGGATCGCCATGCCGCGCATGCCCAGCATTTCGAACATCACCCAGAACACCAGAACGAAGACGGCGGTCTGGGAGATGTTCAAGAGAAGCCCGATCATGGCGTTGCCATGCGTCCGGCGGATCGACCGGACCGTGCCATGATAGACAAGTTCGGCCAGCGTAGCCGCGCCGCTTATCGCCGTCGTCCGTGGCGCGGTTACAAACATCCCTGGCCTGACCCTGTCCCTGAGCGGTGCTGCGACCTGCCGAAGCATCCTTGCCGCGAATGCTTGCCGTTCCCTTGACGGCAGACCATAACCGCGGACGCGACGCAGAACAACGCAGAGAGTCCGGCCCATGGATTTCGAACGGCTGACCGCCGAGATGCGGCGTCTGGCGCTGGAGGCAGGCACGGCGATCATGGAGGTCTATGGTCGCGCCGATATCGGCGAACGGGCCAAGGAAGACGCCAGCCCCGTGACCGAAGCCGACGAGGTTGCCGATGCGCTGATTTCCGCCGGGCTGCGCGGCGCATTCCCCGGCGTGCCCCTGGTGACCGAGGAACAGGCGGAAAGCCACCGGCTTGCGGGCGAGACGTTCCTGATCGTCGATCCGCTGGATGGCACCAAGGAGTTCGTCCAGCGTCGCGGGGATTTCACCGTCAACATTGCCTATGTCCGTGACGGCGTGCCGCTGCGCGGTCTTGTCTACGCGCCCGCGAAGGGGCGGATGTTCTACACCCTGCCGGATGGCCGGTCGGTCGAGGAAACGGCGCCCTTCGCAGCGGACGGGCCGGGCGCGCAGGTGCCGCTGTCGGTGGCGGTTCCCGACAATCGCGCGCTGCGGGTGGTGGCATCGAAGTCGCACCGCGACGCGGCCACGGATGCCTATATCGCCGGCTATGCCGTGACCGACTTTGCCGCTGCCGGGTCGTCGCTGAAATTCTGCCTGGTGGCCTCGGGCGAGGCCGACCTCTACCCACGGCTCGGCCGCACGATGGAATGGGACACGGCCGCCGGGGATGCAGTGCTGCGTGGCGCCGGGGGAGAGGTGGTGCGCATGGATGACCTGACACCGCTGGCCTACGGCAAGCCGGGGTTCGAAAACCCGTTCTTCATCGCCCATGCGCCGGG
>CAYYOE010000073.1:4775-12282 GCA_964473055.1 uncultured Rhodobacterales bacterium
GAGGCCCATGCGCGGCTGGGGGGCGGGTTCGACATCGTGGTGAACCTGCAGGGAGACGCGCCGCTGACGCCACCGTCCTTCGTGTCCGCGCTGGTCGCGGCCCTGCGCGCCGATCCCGCCGCCGAAATCGCCACGCCCGTGCTGCGCTGCGACGGTGCGACGCTGGCTGCCTTCCGGGCCGACCGCGCCGCGGGGCGGGTTGGGGGAACCACGGCGGTGTTCGGCGACGGCGGACGGGCGCTGTATTTCTCGAAGGAAGTGATTCCCTACACGACCGAGGACTATGCCCCTCACGCGCCCACGCCCGCGTTCCATCATGTCGGCGTCTATGCCTACCGCCCCGATGCGCTGGCCGCCTATTCCGGCTGGCGAGTCGGGCCGCTGGAGGCACTGGAGGGGCTGGAACAGCTGCGGTTCCTGGAAAACGGGCGCCGGGTGCTGTGCGTGGAGGTCGCGGCCGAGGGCCGGGCTTTCTGGGAGTTGAACAACCCCGCCGACGTGGCACGAATCGAGGCGATTCTCGCGTCAGAGGGGATAGAGTGACGCACCGGACAACCGACGGCTGCCGGTGAATTCTGCGCAATTCCTTTGACTTGTCCGAATTGCGCATGGTTGGCGCCACAATTGGCAGCTAGCCATCGTATGATTGCAAGTGAAGGCTCTGCGGGCCCGACAAATAGTGAGGTGGGATGAACATGCCGCGCAAGGTGATGAAGGCCGTCTTTCCGGTGGCCGGGCTCGGGACGAGGTTCCTTCCTGCGACCAAGTCGATCCCCAAGGAAATCATGACGCTCGTGGATCGTCCGCTGATCCAGTACGCCATCGACGAGGCGCGGGCGGCGGGCATCACGGAATTCATCTTCGTGACCTCGCGCGGCAAGGGCGCGCTGGAGGACTACTTCGACCGCGCGCCGGAACTGGAGGCATCGCTGACGCGGTCGGGCAAGACCGACCTGCTGGACGTTCTGAACCACACCAACATGGATTCGGGCGCAATCGCCTATGTCCGGCAGAACCGTCCGCTGGGTCTGGGCCATGCCGTCTGGTGCGCGCGGCGGTTGATCGGCGACGAGCCCTTCGCGGTGATCCTGCCCGATGACGTGATCACCGGGGCCGACAAGCCCTGCCTGCAACAGATGGTCGAAGCCTATCAGGATACCGGGGGCTGCATGGTCGCCGCGATGGAGGTTCCGCGGTCCAAGGCCAAGTCCTATGGCGTGCTGGACGTCGCGTCCGAGAGCGGGCCGCTGGTGGATGTGCGTGGCATGGTGGAAAAGCCTGCGCCGGGCACGGAACCGTCGACCCTGGCCGTGATCGGACGCTACATCCTGACGCCGGACGTGCTGGACAGCCTCGACCGTGCGACTGCCGGGGCCGGCGGCGAGATCCAGCTGACGGACGCCATCGCGCAGGAATTGCAGGCTGGCCGCCGCGTTTCCGGCTACCGGTTCCGGGGGCAGCGGTTCGACTGCGGCTCGAAGGCGGGGTTCCTGCAGGCGACCGTGGCCTTCGGCCTGGCGCGCGAGGAACTGCGCGACGAGTTCGCGGAATACCTTGGCCACCTGAAGGCGTCGGCCCGCGCCGCGGAATAGGATCGCAGCCGCGATGACAGCGCAGGGCCGCAGCCCCTGGGCGGCGTACCGTCTGCGCTGGATGCGGCGGCGACTGATCTGGCGGGCCAGCCGGGCGCGCGGGGCGTTGCAATCCGTCGCGGACCGGACCGGTGCGATCGGCCCCGGCGATGTGGTGCTGTTTGCCTGCGTGCGGAACGAATCCCTGCGCCTGCCGCACTTTCTGGCCCACTACCGCACCCTTGGCGTGCGGCACTTTGTTGTGGTGGACAACGCCAGCACCGATGAAACGCCCCACCTGCTGGCCGATGCGGCGGATGTGTCGCTGTGGCACGCCCCGGGCAGCTATCGTTCCAGCCGCTACGGGATGGACTGGATCGCCGGCCTGATGGCGCGGCATGGGTCGGGGCGCTGGTGTGTGGTCGCCGATGCGGACGAACTTCTGGTCTATCCCGGTTGCGATGCGTTCGACCTGCAAACGCTGGCCGCGCGGCTGGCCGCGGCCGGGCAATGGGCGCTGCCGGCGCTGATGCTGGACCTCTATCCGAAGGGTCCGGTCTCGACCGCGCAGATCGCCCCGGGGGACGATCCGGTGGCGGCGGCGCCCTGGTTCGATCCGGGGCCCTACCGGATGAGCCGGCAATGGCCGCTGGGCAACGCCTGGGTGCAGGGCGGCCCGCGTGCGCGCGCGTTCTACGCCGATAGGCCCGACCGCGCGCCGACGCTGAACAAGTTTCCCTTCGTGCGCTGGAACTGGCGACAGGCCTGGGTGAATTCCACCCATTCCGCCCTGCCGCCCCGGCTGAACCGGGTGTGGCCCGACCCGGGCGAGCGGCGGATCACCGGGGTTCTGCTGCACACGAAGTTCCTCGCCGACGGCCCTGCGCGCGCCGCTGAGGAACGCAATCGGGGCGAGCACTTCGCCCGGCCGGCGCTGCATGGCGCCTACTACGCGGGCGTCGCCGAGGATCCCGACCTCTGGGCGCCGTCGTCCGCCAGGTTCGAAGGCTGGCGGCAGCTTGTCGAACTTGGGCTGATGTCGGACGGCTAGGGATGTCGCGGTTGCCCTGTTCCGCCGTGTCTGTATAGCTGGCTGCCACGGGTGGACGGCGCGGGGGGCCGGAACCACCCCATGGGGACGCGACCTGGGCTTGTTCGAGCGATATCGCCTGCGGCTGCGCCGGAAGCGCTGGCGCATCCGGTCTGTGCGCAAGCTGCACGAATTGCGCGCCGTGTCCGACCGGACCGGCGCCATCCCGAAAGAGGCCCCCGTGCTGGCCTGCACCATGCGCAATGAGGCGCTGCGTCTGCCATGGTTCCTCGACCATTATCGCAGGCTTGGCGTCGGCCACTTCCTGATGATCGACAACGGGTCGACCGATGGGTCGGCCGACATCCTGCGTGACCAACCCGACGTGTCCCTTTGGCACACGGACGCCAGCTATGCCGCGGCCCGCTACGGCATGGACTGGATCGGCGGCCTTCTGGACCGCCACGCCCACGGGCGCTGGGCCCTGGTGGTCGATGCCGACGAATACCTGATCTACCCGCACTGGGATACGCGGCCGCTGCAGGGGCTGACACACTGGCTGGAAGGTCAGGGCTTGCGGTCATTCGGGGCGATGGTGCTGGACATGTACCCCGAGGGGCGGCTGGACGCGGTGGCCTACGCGCCGGGTCAGGATCCGTTCGCGTTGTGCCGCTGGTTCGACGGGGCGAACTATACGGTGCGCCGCAACCCGCTTTACCGAAATCTCTGGGTCCAGGGCGGGCCGCGGGCGCGAACGTTCTTTGCCGACCAGCCACAGCTTGCCCCCGCGCTGAACAAGGTCCCGCTGGTGCGCTGGCAGCGCGGGTTCGCCTGGGCAAGCTCCACCCACATGCTGCTGCCGCGGGGGCTGAACCAGGTCTATGACCGCCAGGGCGGCGAGACGGCGACCGGCGTTCTGCTGCACGCCAAGTTCCTGCACTGGTTCGGCGACCGCGCCGCCGAAGAAGCGGCGCGCGGCGAGCATTTCGGCGCGGCGCGGGAATACCGCAGCTACCTGTCAGAGGCCGAGCGCGGTGTGGTCCTGCACCACGACTGGTCCGAGCCCCTGGTGGGCTGGCAGCAACTGGTGGACCTTGGCCTGATGTCCCAGGGTGACTGGCTGTGACGGTCGGGTTCGTGATCCTTTCCCATCGCCGCCTCGACCGGACGGTGCAGGTGGCGCGGCATCTGGCGCAGGCCGGATGCCCGGTGGCCGTGCATGTGGATGCGAGGACTTCGGATGTGGAGAACGCTCGGCTGGTCGCGGCGCTGGACGGGGTGACGGGGGTGATATTCGCCGAACGAAGGCCCACGCCCTGGGGCAGCTGGGGGCTGGTCGCCGCGACTCAGGACGCTGCCGCAGCGCTGCTGGCCGCGTGTCCCGGCCTGACCCATGTGGCCCTGATTTCCTGTGCATGTCTGCCGCTGCGCCCGCTGGACGAGTTGCGCGCCTTCCTCGACGCGCGGCCCGACGTGGACTTCATCGAAAGCGTCACCACCCAGGATGTGGGCTGGGCGCAGGGGGGGCTGGGTGCCGAAAGGTTCACGCTGCATTTCCCCTTCGACTGGAGATCCCAGCGCCGCAGGTTCGATCTGTCCGTGCGGTTGCAGCGGGTGCTGGGGGTCCGCAGGCGGGTGCCCGAAGGACTGGTGCCGCACATGGGCAGTCAATGGTGGTGTCTGACCCGGGCAACGGTGCAGGCGATCTTGTCGCATCCCCGGCGGGCAGAGTGGGAACACTACTTCCGCCGTGTCTGGATCCCGGACGAAAGCTACTTCCAGACCATCGCGCGGCAGGTGTCGGATCGGATCGAAAGCCGGTCGCTGACGTTTTCGCGGTTCGACGTCCGGGGGCGCCCCCGGGTCTTCTATGACGACCACCTGCAGTTGCTGCGATCCACCGACTGCTTCTTCGCGCGAAAGATCTGGCCGGGTGCCGAGGGGCTGTATCGCCACCTGCTGACCCCCGATTTCCCGATGCCGCGTCTGGGCGCGCCGCGCCCGCAGCGGGCGGATCCGGCGTTGGAGGCGATGTCGGCGCGCAGGTTGGCCGGACGGCCGGGGTTGCTGGCCATGGGGCGTTACCCCGACGCAGCGGTGGCCGAACCGCCGACCGCCGCGCCCTATGCGGTGCTCCACGGGTTGGCAGACCTTGTGCCGGACCTGCGCGGCTGGCTGGCGACGGCGGCCGGGGTGCGGGTGCATGGCCATCTGTTCGCGCCGGATCGGGTGCAATTCGACGGGGATGTGCCGGTCTTCGCTGGCGGTCTGTCGGACAGCGCGGCCTTGCGCGACCATGATCCGCAGGCGTTCCTGCGAAACCTGGTCTGGGCGACGCGGGGCGAACCGCAGGTGCTGCTGTTCGGTCCGCGCGACGTGCAGGATATCCTTCCGGTGATCGCGCGCGATCCGAATGCCCGCGTGCGTGTGGTAACAGGGGTCTGGGCGATCGGGCTGTGGCAGCGGGGCACTGGGGCCGAGGCGGTGCGACACGAGGCGGCAGGGTTGCAACGGGCGGAAGAAGCGATGCTGGCGATCCTGAAGGCACCCGGGATAAAGGCAGACGTCCGCGTCCGGTCGCTGGGGGCGGCGCTGGCCAACCCCGCCGCACTTCTGGACGATGTGCTGGCAGCGGTGCCCGAAGGACCGCTTGCCGCCGACGAACCGCAAGCGTGGCCGGCACTTGCCGACCTTGCCGGGTTCGAGGCGTTCGTGAGTGATCTGCGCGACCGCGGCATGCACCCCAAGCTGGTGGGAGAGTTGCCCGAGGCCCCTGCCCGGCCCCGACCCGCGCGCCGCCGTCGGCCGCATCCGGTGGAGTAGGACATGGGCTGGGACAGTTTCGTTATTCTGGGCGGGATGCGCACCGGATCGAACCTGCTGCAAGAGACGCTGAACACCCATCCGGGGCTGGTCTGCCATGGCGAGCTGTTCAACCCGGTCTTCGTGGGCAAGGCCCGTTCCGACCGGCTGTGGGGCATCGACCTTGCCGCGCGCAATGCTGACCCATTTGCATTGCTGGCCCTGATGAAGGAACGCACCGAAGGGCTGCCGGGTTTCCGGCTGTTCCCCGACCACGATCCACGGGTGCTGGATCATGTCCTCGCCGACCGCCGTGTGGCCAAGATCGTGCTGACGCGTAATCCGCTGGCTCAGCACATCTCGCACCGGATCGCGCAGGCCACGGGCCAGTGGCGGCTGGGCGATGCAAAGACCGCACGCAGTGCAAGGGTGCGGTTCGACCCCACCGCCTTTTCCCTGCATCT
Source organism: uncultured Rhodobacterales bacterium (assembly GCA_964473055.1). Taxonomy (GTDB): domain Bacteria; phylum Pseudomonadota; class Alphaproteobacteria; order Rhodobacterales; family Rhodobacteraceae; genus UBA996. Next base: position 10,643 of record CAYYOE010000073.1, read on the forward strand.
GGCAGAGCGGCAGGCCTTTCTGGGGAAGGTCGACCATGCGCTGCAGACCTCCGGGCAGACGGCGTTCCGGCTGGACTATGCCGACCTGACCGATGCCGCCGTGCTGACCGGGCTGGCGCGGTTCCTCGGGGTCGAGGGTGGGCTTGCGACGTCCGAGCGGACAAAGAAGCAGAACCCCGCCCCGCCCGAAGACCTGGTCGACAACCCTGACGAGATGCTCGCGGCCCTGGCGGGTGCCGAGTTCCTGACGGGGGACAGTGCCGCCGCCATTTGGGAGCAGCGCCGCGGCCCAGGCATGCCGCGCCATGTGGCCGCGGCGGCCGCGCCGGTGCTGTTCCTCGCGCTGGAACCCGGCGGGCATGCTGTCGTCGAGGACTGGCTGGCCGCGCTGGACGACGCAGCAACCGAGGCGCTTCAGCGCGGCTTCACCCAGCGCAGCCTGCGCACTTGGCGGCATCGCAACCCCGGGGCGCGCAGCTTCACCGTGCTGCGTCATCCGGCGCTTCGGCTGCACGCAGCGTTCCGGCTGCGCATCGCGGCAGCGGATTCGGGCCTCAGCCAGGCGATTGCGCGCGGCTATGCCGTGCCATTGCCGGACGGCGGATTTGCCGACCGGGAGGAGGAACGCAGGGCTTACCTGGCCTTCCTGCGATTCGTGGCGGCGAATCTCGACGCGCAGACCGGTGTGTCGATGCACCCGTCCTGGGCGACGCAGGCCGCATTGCTGTCGGGCGTCGCCGACGTGTTGGTGCCCGATGCCGTCCTGCGCGAGGACCGGCTGGCCGCCGGGCTGGCCTGGCTTGCGGCCGAAGTCGGGCTGAAGGCGCCTGCAGTGCCCGAGGTGGCGACGACCGACCCGTGGGACGGGGATGCCGAGGTGGCGGCGGCGGTCGCGCGCGCGCATCGACGTGATTTCAACGCTTTCGGATTCCCGCCGCTGGCGGCGACCTGACGCCCCGGTCAGGCTGCGCGGGTGCGGGGCCCTTCGGTCAGCACGGCGTGCAGCGTCACAGGGTCGGCATTCGCGCGCAGTTTGGCGCAGACGCCGGGGTCGCGCATGGTGCGCGATACCAGCGCCAGCGTCTTCAGATGCTGTACCCCGGCCTCTTCCGGCGCGAACAGCGCAAAGACCAGATCGACCGCCTGCCGGTCCACCGCTTCGAAGTCCATCGGGCGTTCGAGACGGATGAAGGCCCCCGCCATCCCCTCGATCCCCGGTAGCCGCGCATGGGGCAGCGCCACCCCATGCCCGACCCCGGTCGGACCCAGGCTTTCGCGGTCCTGCAGCGCATTGACCACCGCCTCGGGGGACAGATCGCACAGCGTTGCCGCAATCTCACCAAGTTCCTGGAACAGGCGTTTCTTCGACGTGACGCTGCCCAGGACCTTCACGGCCTGCGGGCGGAGAAGTTGCGAAAGTTCCATGCGATCCCTTGGAAGAGGGGGCCTTGATGGCAGAATCCGGGTCGCTGTTCAGGCCGTCGTGCTGGGGTCGATCCAGCCGATGTTGCCGTCCTCGCGCCGATACACCACGTTAAGCCCCTTGTGCCGGTCGTTGCGGAAAACAAGAACCGGGGCGCCCGCCAGCTCCATCTGCATCACCGCCTCGCCCACGGACAACGCCTGGATCGGCGTCTCCA
>CAYYOE010000074.1:0-12178 GCA_964473055.1 uncultured Rhodobacterales bacterium
TGACCGGATGCTGGCGGCCCTGCGCGACGCGGGTGTCAGGGTCACGCGCCAGCGGATCGCGCTGCTTGAGCTGATCGCGAATGCCGAAGGTCACCCGGATGCGGCAGAACTGCACCAGCGGGCCCAGCGGATGGATCCCGCGCCATCGCTGGCGACCGTGTATCGCACCCTTTCGGTGCTGGAACGCGCCGGTCTGATCCTGCGGCACAGTTTTGAAAGCGGCACCGCCCGGATCGAGGCGGTGCCCGAAAAGCACCATGACCACATCGTTGATCTGGATACCGGCACTATCACCGAATTCGTGTCCGACCGGATCGAGCAGTTGCAGAAACAGATCGCCGCGGATTTCGGCTATGAAGTCATTCACCACCGGCTGGAACTTTACTGCCGCAAGGTGAAGCCGCACAAGAAGTGACGCGGGCGCACCGGGCATCGCGGCCCGAAGGTGTTCTGTTTCAGGTTTCCAGCACGATCTTGGCCGCATCGACGCGGCCCGCATCCAGATCGGCAAAGGCTGCGGCACCGTCCGCCAATGGCCGGGTGGCGACCCAGCCCAGCGGGCCAAGCGACCCCTCCGCGATGGCGTCAAGGGAAGCGGCAAAGTCATCTGGCGTGTAGCAGTAGGACCCTGTGACGGTGATTTCCTGCAAGGTGATGCGGCGGATGTCAAACCCGTCGGCACCTGGCAACAAGCCCACATGCACGATCACCCCGCCGGGCCGTGCGGCGCGCGACGCCATCGCGCGTGTGGCGGCGGCACCGACCGCGTCGATGATCAGATCTGCCGAACCGTCGCCCGGGCCCGCACCCGGTGCCGTGGGGTCGAACACCTCGATCCCGGCCTCCTCCGCGACCATCGCGCGCCTGCCGGCATGGGTCTCGGCCAGAAGAATCCGCGTCGCCCCCAGATGCCGCGCGACCAGTGCGGCGCCGATGCCGATGGCACCGCCCCCCAGCACCAGAACGCATTGCCCGGTCGCCGGTTCGGCCAGCCGTGCCAATCCGATCCGCACCGCATGCCAGGACACCGCGACAGGTTCGGACAACGCTGCCTCGCGCAGGCCCAGAGCATCGGGTACCGGCAGGATGTTGCGTTCGGGGATCGACACATATTCGGCGAACGCCCCGGGCCGGGCGGGCATCGAGATGATCTGGCGCGTCGGCGACAGGTGCGGACGCCCCGCCAGCACGACGGGGCAGCGCGGATCGACAACCAGCGGGTTGATGCTGACCCGCGCACCGGCGCGCGGGCCCTGCGCGATGGTGCCTGCCGCCTCATGCCCCAGGATCAGGGGCGGCGGACGGCGGTCATCATGCCCATGAAAGGCGTGCATATCGGATCCGCAGATGCCCACGGCCCGCACCCGCACAAGAACCTCTCCCGCCTCGGGGACAGGCATCGGCACCTCTCGCCACTCCATCGTATGGGGGGCGGTGTAGACGAGGGCGCGCATCCTGCCTGCTCCGATCATTTCGCGCTGAACCCCCCATCGACGAAAAGCGTCTGGCCGGTGACATAGGCGGATGCCTCGGAACACAGGAAGACCGCGGCGCCGTGCAGATCGTCAAGCTGCCCGTTGCGGCCGATGGCGGTGCGCGCCGCGTTGGCGGCGGCGCGGGCCGGGTCGGCAAAGACCGGTTCGGTCAGCGGCGTCGGAAAGAACCCGGGCGCAATGGCGTTGCAGGTGATCCCGTGGGGGGAAAACGCCTCGGCCATCGCGCGGGTCAGTTGCACGATCCCGCCCTTGGCCGCGCCGTAGGGGGCGCTGTCGGGAAAGGCCCGCAGCGATTGCAGCGAGGCGATGTTCAGCACCCGCCCCCAGCCCCGCGCGCACATTCCGGGCGCCAGCGCCTGCAGAAGGAAGAACGGCGTCCGCAGGTGCAGCGCGATGTGCAGGTCGAACGCCTCCGGTGTCACCGACCCGTAGGGCTGGCGCAGGTTCACCCCTGCGGCGTTCACCAGGATGTCGATGTCGCCCGTCGCCGCGGCAAGTGCGGGCAGGGCTGCAGCATCGGCCAGATTGACCTGATGGCCATGCGCCATGACGCCCGCGGCAGCCAGACCATCGCATGCAGTGGCAAGCCTGCCGGGCGACCGGGCCGCCAGATGCACCTCGGCGCCCTGCGCCCCCAATGCACCGGCCATCGAAAGGCCGATGCCGGAATTGCCGCCGGTGATCAGCGCACGGCGCCCGGTCAGATCGAAAAGCGCGTCAAGCCGACCCATCTGTGCGCCCTAGCCCGCCGACGCCACCGGCTCTCCCAGGTCAAAATTGTGCCCGGGGAAGTATTTGTTCATCCTGACATCGGCGGTGCGGGCATGCGCCTCCATCCCTTCCAGACGTGAGATGCGGGCGGTCGGCAGAGACAGCGCCTTGCAAGCCGCGCGGTTCGCGCGCTGCCAGGTCAGGGGTTTCAGGAACTTGTGGACCGACAGTCCGGCCGAGTAGCGCGCGGCATACTTGGTCGGCAGAATATGGTTGGGGCCGGAAACCTTGTCGCCGAAGGCAACCGTCGTTTCTTCGCCCAGAAACAGCGAGCCGTAGTTCGTGAGGTTTGCCAGCCACCAGTCGGGATCGGCGCAATGCACCTCAAGGTGTTCGCTGGCATAGCGGTCCGATACCTCGACCATCTCGGCGCGGGTGTCGCAGAGGATTATCTCGCCATAGTCTCGCCAGGCGCTGCGCGCGGCGTCGCGGGCGGGTTCGGGCAAGGCCTCGATCATCCCGGGCAGGCGGTGCATCACTTCTTCCGCCAGCGCGCGGTCCGAGGTGAAAAGCCAGGCGGGGCTTTCATGGCCATGCTCGGCCTGCCCGATCAGGTCGGTCGCCACGATCTGCGGATCCGCCGTATGGTCAGCCAGGATGCCGATTTCGGAGGGGCCCGCAAAGACGTCTATGCCGACCTTGCCGAACAGCATCCGCTTTGCCTCGGCCACATACTTGTTGCCAGGGCCGACGATGATGTCGGCGGGCTTGCCGCTGAACAGGCCATGCGCCATCGCGGCAATCGCCTGCACACCGCCCAGCGTCATCACCAGATCCGCCCCGGCAAGTTTCATCGCGTAGAGCACCATGGGGTGGATGCCCCCGCCGCGGTAGGGGGTGGAACAGGCCACCACCGTCCTGACGCCCGCCGCCTTGGCCGTAGCCACCGACATGCAGGCCGAGGCGATATGGACATAGCGCCCCGTCGGCACATAGCAGCCTGCCACGTTGCAGGGCACCCATTTCTGCCCGACCTCCAGCCCCGAGGGCATGATCAGCGATGTATCCCGCACCGAGGCACGCTGCGCCTCGGCAAAGGTGCGGATTTGTTCGACGGCAAAGGCGATGTCGTCGCGCGCCTGCTGCGGGATCCCGTCGCAGCGCGCCTCGATCTCGTCGGCGGACACAAGGATCGGGCCATTCCAGTTGTCCAGCACCTTCGAGTAGTGAAGGATCGCCGCCTCACCCTCAGCCTCGATCCGGGCAAGCATCTCTGTCACCACGGCCTGGGCGCCGCCTGCCTCGGTCTCGGGCGTCTTGGTGGCTTTCTTCAGATAGGTCATCGTCATGGCAGGCGCTTTCGTGTCTGGGGGTTCCCCGCCGCCATCGGTCTGTGGCGACGGGGTATCTGGATCAGTTCTCGTTGTTGGCGAAGGCGGCAAGAGCGGGGTCGTCCATCACCATCTGCATGAAGCGGGGGTCGATGTAGTCTGCGGCGGCCGGTGTGGCCTCGGTGGTGCCGACCGATGTCATGAAATCGCCGATCGACGTAAGCCACTGGTCAACCTGGCTGGCACCGCCCGCACGGTCCAGAAGCGCCACCTGTTCGGCCAGCGGGAATGTCGGGCGCAGGTCGAACTCGGCGTTCACCGCCGCATCCGATATCTCGACCCCGCCGTCGGAGTAGAAATCGACCAGCATCTCGCGCGCCTTTTCGGGATTGGCCTTGGACCAGGTCACGCCACGCAGGAACACCGCGAGGAATTTCGCGACAAGATCCGGCCGTTCGGTCGCAAATCCCGGCCGCACGACCAGCGCGCCGGGAACCGTCGCCCCTGCATCCGCTCCCGAGCAAAGATAGTCGGAATCCGCCTTTTCCTGCAGGGTGTAGGTGTTGGGCGCCCAGACACCGGCAAGATCGCCTTCGCGGGCGATGATCGCTGTGATCACCTGTGCCTGCGCCAGGTTCACGAATTCCACTTCCTCGGGCTTGATGCCCCACATCGCCAGGCAGGATTTGGTTGCGAAATCGACGGTGGAGTTGGTGGTCAGCAGGATTTTCTGGCCCTTGATCGACGAAGGGTCGGCCTTGATCCCTGCCAGAACGGAGTTGCGCGCCATTAGGGCATTGCCCTTGGATTCGTCGTTGGTGATGCCCACGGTCACCAGCCCGAACCGGGCAGCCCCCAGCACCGCAGGCACCGATCCGGTTCCGCCCACATCCCAGTCGTTGGCCTGTGCCGCAGCGATCTGCGGCGCACCTGCCGGGAAGGTCGAGAAGCTGGGGTCGAGCCCGACCTCGGCCCACCAGCCCATTTCAGTCGCCAGATAGAAGGGCAACGCCCAGTAAAGCGCGGGCTGATAGCTGATGTTGATCTTTTCAAGGTCTTGTGCCGCCGCGGGCGCGGGGGCCAGCGATGTCGTCGCGAGCAGGGCTGCAAGGGCGGCGCTTCTGAACAGGTTTACCATGGTTGTCTCCTCCTTGTTGCTGTTTTCATCAGGCATTCACGCATTCTGTGCTGCCTTCTCCTCGCGCAGGCTGCGCCAGATGTGGGTGCGCAGATGGACGAAGCTTTCCAGGTCCATCACATCCTCGATGCGCTCGTGGCTGTCCCAGTTCTCGGCCCGGCGAATGCTTGCCACGTCGAGGATTTCCTTGATGCGCCCCGGCGCGCGGGTCATGATCACGACCCGGTCCGCCAGATAGACGGCTTCCTCGACAGCATGGGTGATGAACAGGACGGTGCGCGGGTTCTTGCGCGCAAGGCGGACCAGTTCCTCTTGCATGACCACGCGCGTCTGTGCGTCCAGCGCGCCGAACGGTTCGTCCATCAGAAGCACATCAGGGTCGAGCACATAGGCCCGCGCGATGGCAACGCGCTGCTGCATCCCTCCCGACAGCTGGTGCGGAAAGTGCCCCGCGTACTGGGTCAGGTTCATCAGGTTCAGGATAGCGTCGATCCGTTCCTTGCGCTCGCCCCCACCGACGTTGAGGTTGCGTAGCCCCATGTCTATGTTTTCATGCACGGTTTTCCACGGGAACAGCGCAAACTGCTGGAACACCACGGCGCGGTCGGGGCCGGGGCGGCGCACTTCCTTGTCGTCCACCAGAACGCGGCCGGTGGTGGCAAAGTCGAATCCGGCGACCAGCCGCAGGCAGGTGGTCTTGCCGCAGCCCGAGGGGCCGACGATGGCCATGAATTCCTTGTCGCGGATCTCAAGGTTGATGTCCTTCAGCGCGACAAAGCCGCTGGCCGCAGCGCCGAAGACGCGCCCCACGTTGTCGAACCGGATCACGCCCATGGTCTGCCCGCCCTCATTGTTCCATCCCGCGCCGCCGCAGGATGATCCGCTCGACCAGCCGCAGCCCGCTGTCCAGCGCCAGACCGACCAGACCGATCGCGATCATCCCCGACATCACCGTGGTGGTGGACACGTTCGCCTGCCCCTGCACCATCAGGTAGCCGACGCCCGCCGAAGCGACGATCAGTTCCGCCCCCACCAGCGATTGCCACCCCAGCCCCGCCGACACGCGAAGTCCCGAGATGATCGACGGCACCGAAGCAGGCAACAGCACCTCGCGGATCACCCGGTGCGACGGCGTGCCCAGCATGTTCGCCGCCTCGATCAGCCGGGGGTCCACGAACTTCGCGCCCCGGTAGGCATTGATCAGGCAGGGCGGAAAGGCCCCGGCAAAGATGATCATGATCGGCCCGCCGATCCCGGTGCCGAACCACAGCGCCGCGAAGGGCACCCAGGCGATGGGCGCCACGAACCGCAGCGCATCGAAGATGGGCGAGACGATTTCGTCAAGCAGCCGGAACCAGCCCATCAGCAGGCCCAGCGGAATGCCGATCAGGGCCGCCAGCACGAAACCATAGGCAAAGCGCATGAAGCTTGCGGCCAGATGGCCAGGCAGGGTTGCGCCGGCAAACCGGCGTTCCAGCAGGGTGGCAAAGCGATCCCACACCTCAGGCGGCGATGGCAGGAATACCCGGGGCACCAGACCGCTTGCCGACAGGCCGAACCAGAGTCCCAGGAAAAGCGCAAGCCCGGCCAGCCCCAGGATCAGCGTCTGCGTGAAGGGAAGCGCCTTCTGCATCCGCTCAGCCCTTCGCCGCGAGGGCTGCGAGGTTCCAGCGCAATGCGCGCGCCTCGGCCATTCCCAGAATGCGTGTCGTGCCCCAACCGAGGATCGCCACGGCGAACATACCGACGAGGATCATGCCAGGGTACAGATCCTGCTGCGCCACGTTCAGGACCCGGCCCAGACCGTAGAAGGCGCCGACAAGCTCGGCGGCTACCAGTGTTGTCCAAGACGCCTGCAACGACAGCCGCAGGCCGGTGAATATCATCGGGCTGGCAGCGGGCAGCAGCACCTCGGCCACAAAGCGCAGGCGCGGCGTGCCCAGCATGGCGGCGGCCTCCAGCACCGGGCGGTCAATGGTGCGGACCCCGGCGAAGGTGTTGATGACCGACGGCACGAAGGCCGAGAACCAGATCACGAGTATCTTGGCGCTGTCACCCAGCCCGAGCCATAGTATCGCAAGCGGAATCCATGCCAACGGCGGGATCGGACGGATGATCAGGAAGACGGGATTGATCAGCGCCTCCGCCCGGCGGCTCCACCCCATCAGCATGCCAAGCGGCACGCCGGTCAGCACGGCTACCGCAAATCCCATCGCGACCAGCCGCAGCGAATTCAACACATGCGTTGCCAGATCCCCGCCCGCATATCCCTGACCGGAAATCTGCCCGAGGGCTGACAGCGTGTCGGCGGGCGACGGAAAGCGTCCGGGTGCAATCAGGCCAAGCACCGTTGTCGCAAGAAACCACAGCGCCAGAAGTGCCGCGATGGTCGCAAAAGCGATGAACGTCCTGCGCTGCAAGCCGACCCTCCCCGAGCATCTTCTGTAAGCGTTTGCAACAATTCCCCTGAACGTCAACCAGAAACGTGGAAATCGTTGACAACGAGCGTATTTGTACGAACCATCGCCTGCAAATTTTCAGGGAGACTCTGCAAATGACCCGTCGGCCGAAAGTCAGCCTTGCCGATCTGGCGCAGGATTGCGGCGTGTCCGTTGCCACCGTGTCGCGGGCACTGTCAAATCCGGGTATGGTGCAGTCCAAGACGCTGACACTGGTGCGCGAAGCTGCGGCGCGGCGGGGCTACATGCCGAACCGCAAGGCCCGCGCGCTGGCCTCGGGACGGTCGAACACGATCGGGGTGGCAGTGCCGACGCTGAACAGCGCAATTTTTGCAGAAACCTTGCAAGAGATGCAGAAGGCGCTGGCGGTGAACGGCTATCAGTTGCTGGTTGCGTCGCACGAATATGATGCCTCGGCCGAATCAACCGCGCTGATGCAACTGATCTCGCACGGGGTGGATGGCCTGATCGTCGTCGGCGGGCAGCGGCCGCAATCAACCTGGCGGCTGATCGAAGAGGCTGACGTACCGCTGGTCCAGATGTGGGACGGACGCGAGACCGAGGATTGCGTGGCGGTGGACAGCAGGCTGGCCGGGTATCTGGTCGCACAGCACCTGACGGCACTTGGCCACCGCCGGTTTGGCGTGATCTGCGGTTTTCTGCGCAACAACGACCGGCAGCGGGCGCGTGTCGAAGGGGTACGGCAGGCGCTGGCCGAGGTCGGGGCGCACCTCAACCAGCCCCAGATCAGCGAGCAGACGCTGTCGATCGCCAGCGGGCGCAGCGGCTGTGCTGCGCTTCTGGAACTGGTGCCCCGGCCCACGGCGATCGTCGGGCTGGTGGATGTGCTGGCGATCGGCGCCATGATCGAGGCGCAGTCGCGCGGCATCGCTGTACCGGACGGCCTGTCCTTTGCCGGTATCGACAACTTGGATTTTGCGGCCCATATCTCGCCGTCATTGACGACGGTCGATATTCCGGCGGGGGCCATCGGCGCCGAGGCGGCGGTGCGGATGCTGGAGCTTCTGCAGACCCAGCCGCAGGCACCGCAGCGGCGCGCGCTGCCCATCAACCTGGTGATCCGGCATTCGACGTCAGCGCGGCCCCCGTCTCCCGCCGATCAGAGGGCGCAGCGATAGCTGATCCTGTCCGTCACCAGCACCGATACCCGCAGCTCCAGCGGATTGCCGTGATAATCCTGCGCGATGCGGCGGATGCACAGGCAGGGCGCGCCGGGCGGGATCGACAGCGCCGCGGCAATCTCGGCTGAGGCCCCGATGGCGGTCAGGTCTTCCTGTGCCTGATGCACCGTTTGGCCGTATCCCCGCTGATAAAGCTGATAAAGCGTGTTGGGCAAGACATCGGCCCTCGCGTCGATCCCGGCAAAGCGGTTGGCACACAGGGTGATAACCTCGAAGATCATCGGGCGGCCGTCCACCTCGCGGATGCGCGAAATGCCGAAGACGGGTGCGCGGGGGGCCAGGCGCAGGGCTGCGGCGGCATCATCATCGGCCTCGAGCCGACCCACCGACAGAACCCGCGATTCCGGGCGCACCCGGCTGCCATCGGCGCGGAACAGGTTCAGGAACCGGAACAGCGTTTCGTCGCCATCATGCGTTGCCACCACCGTGCCCTTGCCCTGCCGCCGCAGCACAACCCCCTCCTGCGCAAGATCGAGCAGCGCCTTGCGCAGGGTGCCGACGGCCACGGCATAATCTTCGGCCAGTTTCGCCTCGCTGGGCAGATAGGTGCCGGGCGGCCAGTCGCCGGACTGGATGCGATCAAGGATCATGTCGCGGACCTGCCGGTGCAGCGGCTGGGCCAGGGGGCGGCGCATGGGTTCCATAGGATCCTGGGGCAGAGGGGCAAAGACCTGGAAGAGGCACGGATGTGCGTTGACTCAATCAAAAACTATAAACTATATCCTGTATAGGACTTTCACCTGTATCGTCGCATCATCCGCCGGATGAGAACGTCCCTGCAAGATATCCCTGCCAACAGGAGCCTGATGCGTGGAAAGCCAGACCATCGACCGGTCCTCGGCCCTGGACCTTGCGTTGAAGGCGCTGGCTGCGGCGGGAATGCCGGACGAATTGGCCCGGCATGCGGCGGATGCGCTTGTGCGTGCGGAAGAGGATGGCCTGCCATCGCATGGCCTCGCCCGCCTGCCCCACTACATCGCGCAGATGCGAACCGGAAAGGTCCGGCCCGACGCCAGGCCCGCATTGCGGCGTGATGGTGCGGTGGTGCGGGTGGACGCGGGGCACGGGCTGGCCTTTGCGGCAGTGGCGCTTGGTATCGCGGCGGTTGGCGATGCGGCACGCGAAACCGGAGTGGCCGCGGTCGCCATTTCACGGTCGCATCATTTCGGCGTTGCCGGTCATGCCGTCGAGCCGCTTGCGGCGCAGGGGTTTGTGGCGCTTGCCGTGTCCAACACCCCGGCCGCGATTGCGCCATGGGGCGGGGCGCAGCCGATCCTTGGCACCAACCCCATTGCCTTTGCCGTCCCGCGTGGGGCGGGGGCGCCGCCTCTGGTGATCGACCTGTCGCTAAGCCATGTGGCGCGCGGCAAGGTGATGCTGGCACAGGCGGCGGGGCGGGCTATCCCGGAAGGCTGGGCGCTTGACCGTGAGGGGCGTCCCACGACGGATGCGACGGATGCAATGCAGGGCAGCATGCTGCCCGCTGGCGGTGCCAAGGGGGCGGCGCTTGCGCTGATGGTGGAACTGCTGACGGCGGGACTGGTTGGGGGCAACTTCGGCCATCAGGCGTCATCGCTGTTCGATGACCGCGGGGCGCCCCCCGGCCTTGCGCATCTGATCATCGTGCTGGACCCCGCACGCTTTGCACCCGGATTTACCGAACGGGCCGAGGTCCTGTTGCGGGCGATTTCAGATGAGCCGGGCGCCCGCCTTCCCGGTACACGGCGTCTGGCCGCGCGTGGCAGGCCCCTTTCGCTGCCCGCCGACCTGATTGCCAGCCTGCGGGCACTGGCGACCCCGCCATCTGCGACATGAACCCACAACGGAGGATACGAATGCGAAGCAACGCCCACCCCCATCTGCTGGTGCATCACAAGGGCGACAATGTCGGCGTCGTCGTGGTTGAAGGGCTGACTGCAGGCACCGAGATGCTGTGCGTCTGCACCGAGGATGACAGCGATTTCCGCCTGACCGCGCGGGCCGACATCCCGATCGGCCATAAGGTCGCGCTCGCCGCGCTGTCGGCGGGCGACACCGTGATCAAGTATGGCGAGGATATCGGCCGCATGGTCGGCCCGGCGGATGTCGGCGGCCATGTGCATACCCAGAACATGAAAACCAAGCGCTGGTGAGGACTGACATGCCATTCGATTTCACGAAAGACACTGTAAAGGCCTGGCGCCGCGAAAACGGCCGCGTGGGCGTGCGCAACCATGTGCTGATCCTGCCGGTGGACGATATCTCCAACGCCGCCTGCGAGGCGGTGGCGAACAACGTCAAGGGCACGATGGCCATTCCGCATGCCTACGGCCGCCTGCAGTTCGGCGAGGATCTGGACCTGCATTTCCGCACCATCATCGGCACAGGTGCGAACCCCAACGTCGCCGCCGTCGTCGTGATCGGGATCGAGCCGGAATGGACCAAGGTGATCGTCGATGGCATCGCGAAAACCGGCAAGCCCGTGGAAGGTTTCTGGATCGAGCAGAACGGCGATTTCGAGACGATCCGGGCCGCAAGCTGGAAGGCCAAGGAATATGTCCACTGGGCCAGCGAACTGCAGAAAGAGGATTGCCCGCTGACCGACCTTTGGGTGTCCACCAAATGCGGCGAAAGCGATACGACCACGGGCCTGTCGTCCTGCCCGACGGTCGGGAATATGTATGACAAGCTGTTGCCGCATGGTCTCTACGGCGTCTTCGGAGAAACCTCGGAAATCACCGGGGCCGAGCACATCTGTGCGCGGCGTGCGGCGAATCCCGAGGCTGCGGCCAAGTTCATGAAGACCTGGCAAGCCTATCAGGACGACGTGATCGAGCAGTTCAAGACATCCGACCTTTCCGACAGCCAGCCCACCAAGGGCAACATCCTGGGCGGCCTTTCGACCATCGAGGAAAAGGCGCTGGGCAATCTGGAAAAGATCGGCCGCACATCGACCTATATCGACGTGCTGGAACCGGCCGAGGCGCCGGCGAAGGGTCCGGGCCTTTACTTCATGGATTCGTCTTCGGCGGCGGCGGAATGCGTGACGCTGATGGCCGCGGGCGGCTATGTGATCCACACCTTCCCTACGGGGCAGGGCAACGTGGTGGGCAACCCGATCGTGCCAGTTATCAAGATCTCGGGCAACCCGCGCACGCTGCGCACAATGTCCGAACATATCGACGTCGATGTGACGGGCGTTCTTAAGCGCGAGATGACCATAGACCAGGCGGGCGATGCGCTGATCGCGATGATACGGCGCACCGCGAACGGGCGGCTGACAGCGGCCGAGGCGCTGGGGCACCGGGAATTCTCGATGACCAAGCTGTATCGTTCGGCCTGACCGGCGCGAACGCGGACGCAGTTCCAGGAAAGGCAGCGCGGCCTTGTCGCCGTGCTGCCCCACGTCGGTCAGCATGGCGTTCCGATGGTGCGCTCGCACGCCATCGGCAAAACTTGCATACGTTTTCATAACGTGCAACGCTTCAGGTCAGATCCCCGGAACCGACGATTCCACAGCAGTAACCGTCCGGTCTGACCGCTATCGGTTCCAGCGCCAAGGCAGCAGGTCGTCGACCTTGTTGATCTTGTAATCTGGGATGCGGGCGAGGGTGTCGGCCAGCCAGGCGTGTGGATCGACGGCGTTGAGTTTGGCCGTTTCGATCAGGGTGTAGGCGATGGCAGCGGCCTTGCCGCCAGCTTCGGAACCGACGAAGAGGTAATTCTTCCGGCCGAGGGCGATGGCGCGCATGCCGCGTTCGGCAGCGTTGTTGTCCAGTTCCAAGATACCGTTGTCGAGGTATGGGCGGAGGCGCTCCATGCGGGTCAGGGCATAGCGGATGGCCGCCGCAAGCGGGGATTT